>MWDY01000101.1 GCA_002070755.1 Spirochaetes bacterium ADurb.Bin110
GACTATGTCCTCCACCAGAGAACGTGCTCTTTGAAGTACTTCTGGAGAAAAGCTCGAGGCTCCATAACCGTTCCAATTGTCCTGCAAGGCAGCAATGCCCTCAATACGCTTGAGTAGCTGAGTCTTCCATTTCTTTTGGAGGCTCAAAAGGAAGCCTGTATCAGAAAGATCCTGGTTCTTATCGCCGCCGTAATAATGCCGTTGATATAACCTACTCCCTGACTTATATCCAGTTCCTATAAAGGATTCGCGATCTTGATGAATAGGAGCACTTATGGTGCAATCACTTGCCATCATTTGCCTCTGTTGGTTCCAGTTTTGCAAGATGCTCGCCAAGCCAAGCATAGATAAGTCGCGCTGTTTCCTGACTCATTATGACGCCCGAGTTAACATAACGTACAATGAGATGGGTCAGATCGTCAGGTTCTATCTTAACTTGCTCTCCCACAGAACCATCATCATTGATCGTTCTGCACTCTTCTTTTGGTACAGGTTGCCTTTCCAAATAGAAGTTAATGGTCAGTTCACCACGAGGACCTATCCCCCCATAAGCCCCGTTGATATAGACAGGGTTATAGCCCTCGGGGAATACATACTTGAATCTCACTGTCTCAGCCATAATCCGCCTCGCTTCTTGCTCGATATATATTACTACATAAACAATCGAGATTGCTTCAAAATTTCAAAGAAAAACTATGCTAATCTCTGCACTGTGGCAAATTCTTCTCGAGCGAATCGCACACGAGGTCGACTTCGGCATCGGTCATGGTGGGATAGAGCGGCAGGGTAAGTTCGTGGTCGCTGATGTATTGGCTCTTCGGGGTGGGGCCAACCTGCGATTTGTAGGCGGTAAAGCTCTGGATGGCAGGATAATGGATGGAGGTCTGGATACCATCGTCTTTCATGAGGTCGATGAGTTTGGCGCGGTCGATGTCCTTATCGAGGAGGATGGGCATAATGTGGTAGGTAGGTGTTCCGCGGTTGTAGTGGCGGAAGGGCACAGAGAGGAAGTCCGACAGTCGGTCGAGGCGCTCAAAGTAGTGCGCAACACGGGCGGCGCGCGCGGCGTTGGCTTCGGGAAGCTTAGAAAGTTGCACAAGGCCGAGGGCTGCCCGCACTTCGTCGATGCGGTAGTTAAAACCTGGCTCGAGCACGTCGTAGGTGGCGGCGCGGCCTTTCATGCGGTCGAAGCTCGCTACAGTCATGCCATGCGAGCGCAGATTTTTGCACTTTTGATAGAGCTCAGGATCGCGCGTCACCACCATGCCGCCCTCGCCCACCGCGAGGTTCTTGTTGGAGAAAAAACTCCAGGCCGATACATCGCCGAAGGTGCCGAGCTTGCGGCCTTTGTAGGTGCCACCATTCGCATGCGCACAGTCCTCGATAAGCTTGAGATTGTGCCGCTTACAGATATCGACAATCGCATCCATATCGCAGGCATAGCCCGCATAGTGCACAATCATCACGGCCTTGGTGCGCGGCGTAATCTTGGACTCAATATCCTGTGGATCCATCGCCCAATCGGACATTGAGGTGACATCGCCAATCACGACCTTGCCGCCGGAGACCTGCACGGTGTTCAAATCCGCAATGAAGGTGAGCGACGGCACAATCACCTCATCCCCCGACCCTACTCCACATGCCAGTACCGCAATATGCAGTGCAGCCGTGCCATTGGAAACAGCAAGGCACTGCGCACCCTCGCCCAGCTCCTTCGCATACGCTGTTTCAAAATCCACCGTTCGTTGTCCCATCGTAATCCAGCCGGACTTGAGCGTCTCCAGCGCCGCGTTATATTCCCGCTCATCATAATTGAGCTTAAAAAGCTGAACTTTCCATTGAAGTGGCTCTGACATAAGAAAGCCTCCCTTTACTTGCTAAAGGCTAAATATAAAAACTAAGAATTAATTTTACTGAACATTGCACCTTAATAGATTCTCAAAGATGTTTGCATATTGTTTCCCAACCACTTTACCTTGATATTTTGTTTTTGATAGCAAATATGCCTTTAAACCCAATTCCTCTAATTTCTTTTTATCTAGCATTGAGATATTAATTATGGCTGAGGCAATTTCTGTTGGATCCTTGGTCTGCACCACAAATCCAATATCATTCTCTATTATCAGACTCGCAACATCGCCTTTCGCCGCTGCCAAGACTGGCTTCCCTGCTGCTAAGTATGAATAGATCTTAGATGGAATAGTTATTTCATATTTTGCTTCATCTTCAAGGCTAATATACAAACAGTCAGAAACTGCTAACAACGCTCCCATTTTGTCTGGAGGAAGAGAAGGCATGAAAATAACATTTCCAACTTTTTCTTGTTTTGCATAAGAGATCAGACTATCTCGTTCTACTCCATCGCCTGCTATTACAATTGAAATATGCCTTTCATTCCCGATCAGTTTTGCAGCATCGACCAAGGATTTCAGTCCTTGAGCTGTCCCTACATTTCCTCCATAAGTTAAGATAAAGCCTTCAGGAAGACCAAAATCATTTCTTCTTGCGCCTATGTGCTGGTGATAATCAAAAAAATTGGTGTCTGCCCAATTAGGTAATATGGCGATTCTCTCTGATGGTACTCCATAAACCTTAACAATTGCATTCTTGAAGCCATTTGAGATTGTTACAAGCTTCTTTGATTGATAATAAACAACTCTTTGAAGCCCCAAGAGAAGGCTGGAAATCCTCTTATTAAGGCCTTTCAACTTGTTCTCTCCCCAGGCTGGCCAAAGATCCTGTATCTCATGAATATGAGGAAGACGAGTCAGAACAGAATATGCCAATGCGGGATATCCAACTTGATAAGACCACACTATGTCGAATTTTTGAGCAAGAATTAAGGACACCAAGAAAGCATTGGTAGAATATGAAAACAGAGTAAATATTCTCTTAAATAGATTTAAGCTCCTATCATGAAATGATGCGACGCGAATTACTCTTACTCCATCAATATGCTCAACATATACTGGAGTTTTTGACTTGTACGAGGTGTATATTTGTCCCTTCGGATAATTAGGAAAAGTTGTAATGACGGTTACGGAATTCCCCTGCTGCACCAATTCCTTCGCTAAGGAATGAGGTTTTCCTACTGGCTCAGGATAATACCACATGGAAAAAAAAAGGATTCGCATAAATGTTAGAACTTTATCTATTCTATATATTTAACGTACTTGTTCATTTGACGACCTTCTGGTGTGACATAATGATCATAAAGTCGATAACCTCTTCTAAGATAGAACCTGTTGACATTTTCGTTATTCTCCCTATCGGTCGTTAACATTACAGATTTGGCTCCATGCAACTCTGCTTGATTACAGAATTCTTGCTCCAGCAACCATCCTATTCCAAAGCCGCTATACTCTGGCAATACTGCAATTGACATAAGTTCGCAATCAAATGAACCTTCTTTTGCCTCTCGAGGTTTCTGAAATGCTCGAAACAGCCTCATCAGAATAGAGGGCCGTCTTACAAGTGCGGGAATTGTGGCAATTGCAAAAGGTATAGCCTTCTTATGGATAGCCTTCGAATAAAATCGATAGGGCTCCATTGTACCAGCAACGAATCCGGCAAGTTTATTCTCTCCAGATACTTCTGCAACGATAGCAATTCCGAATTTTTCGGAAACAATATATGAATATAGGACTCGTAAAAACCTGCTTCCCAAAAATGTCAAGAAAAAGTCCTTGAACGAATGGATATGAACAGACACAACCTCTTCTACATCGTCTTGAGTCATTTTTCTGTAAAGAATATTGTATTGGTCATTTGACATTCTTGTTCCACACAAACTCATTTATTATAGGCGTATAGCTCTGAACTATCTT
>MWDY01000102.1 GCA_002070755.1 Spirochaetes bacterium ADurb.Bin110
ATGCGCTATGCTACTCGAGTGTCAGTCAATATCGAGCTACCTACCGAAGAAAGCCTTGTCCGTATTGCGCCCGATAAATCAGCCGATTCTATTCTCTCTCCCATGAAGACAATTTATGAAAGGCTTCGTGAGCTCGATGAATCAAATCGATCAAAAAAGCCCCTTCAGGAAATCAGCATTGGTGATAAGCCAGCAGAGATGTCTGCTGGCCAGACAACCCAGCTCATCGTCGGAGCAAGCCCTGAATCAGATCACACTATCCTTTCTCTTGCACATCATCTCTATAGAGATTTCGATGTACGGAGAGTCTATTATTCGGCTTTTCGACCTGAGGGAACAGATCCTTCTTTGCCTAGACCAGCAGACCCACCCTATATCCGAGAGTACCGACTCTACCAGGCTGATATGCTTTTTCGCTGGTATGATTTTGAACCGATCGAGCTCTTCGAAGCTCAAGACTCCTTAGATGAAGATTTAGATCCGAAGACTTCGTGGGCTCTGCGACATCTAGACCAATTCCCAGTAGAGCTTGCAACTTCAGACTATGAGCAGATCCTGCGAGTCCCAGGAATTGGCCCCGCTACTGCGCGCAGAATACTAAATCTTCGTAGGGCTGGAAGATTGAACTACTCCTCTCTGCGTAAACTTCGCATGCATTTGCAAAAGGCGTTTTGGTTCATAACGATAAACGGAAAAATCTTGCCCGAGGAGATGCAGAATTGTCGAAGCATAAATATAGCTTATGCTCTTGAACATTCCGAAATTCTACATGAACTTCTCAAAGAAAAAACCAGCCCTCCAGCGCCGATTCAACCTGAATTAGACTTTTCACCCTAATGTATAAATCTGATTGATGTAAATCTGATTGACTTAAACCCTACCCTGAAGCAAAATAAGACAAGGTCTTATAAAATGAAAAAAAGCGTCGGGTTCTGGAAGCGCACCATAATAGGAGTAATAATTATTCTCATCGTTTTGCCCACGATTGGAGCGATACTCCTTGCAAAAGATAATATCCGTCTGCAAAAAGAGATCCTATCTATATCTCCCAATGGAGATGATGTGATCACCGTAGGCACAAATAGCTATGATGCGGCTTCAATCGTAAGAAAAAGACCGCTTCTGTCTTATCAACTCCTATATCCCGAGCTTTGCGCAAATTTTATGGGATTCAATGACGACCTTGTCGATTCAAAGACTGTTTTCTTGACTTTTGATGATGGACCCTCTTCTTCAACTCCTGCGATTCTCGATGTGCTAAAGAACCATGGCATAAAAGCTTCTTTCTTCGTAAACGGAAAATCGAGCATATTTGCTACCTCATGGCTTCGACGAACAGCACAAGAAGGCCATACAATTGGGATGCATAGCTATACTCACAAATATACGCTTATCTATGATTCAGTGGAAAATTTCATAGAAGATCTCAATAAAAATTATCTTTATATCAAAAACAACACTGGCATAAGCCCAACGATTCTTCGGTTCCCAGGAGGAAGCATCAATACTTATAATTTGGAAATCTACCAATCGCTCTGTGCGGAAGTGCTTCGACGAGGCTTCATATATTGTGATTGGAATGTGAGTTCAGGCGATGCGCTGAAAGAAGCGACAACAGATTCCATTGTCGATAATGTTATCAATGGAGTCGGCCTCTGCTGGGGCCCTTCCTTCGTTCTGATGCACGACAATGGAAACAATGAGCTTGTACAGGCTTTGCCTAAGATTATAGACAAACTGAAAGCCAAGGGATATTCCTTTGCCGCATTTGATAATACGGTGCGGCCACCAATGTTCGTCTATCCTGAAGAATAAGGAGGAAAACAATGAAAGAGAAGAATAACTTGACAAAAGCCTTTGACGAGCTTTTGCATGGCAAATCTTACGAGCTAGAAAACGAACAGCCTTCGATCGATGCGGCTCATGATCCTGACCCACAACCCTCCGCTGCACAACTTGCGAGCCTCGCTGCTTCGACCGCTTCGCCTGCCCGACAATCCTCTGAGGCTACAATTACTGCGGATATGGTGATCCGAGGTACTATTTGCAGTGCTTCCAATATCAATGTATTTGGAACCGTGTTCGGCGATGTCTCCTGCGAGAACGATATGATAGTCTCCGGCAAAATCGAAGGAAACATCTCTGCCCGCTCCCTTCAGCTTCTTTCAGGTGCAATCATAGGAGATATAGAAGCTCGATCTATCGTCGAAATAGTCCAAGGCTCTACCGTCAACGGGAATATTTCCGCCGAACGGATTGCCGTGGATAGTCGAGTGATTGGGAATCTAAATGCTGCAGCACTCGTTCGGCTCAATGCAAATGCGGTAATCGATGGAAATATCAAATCGGGTTCTCTTGCTGTTCAGGAAGGATGTCAATTGAAAGGCAATGTCGATATTCATAAGGCGGAGGAGGGAGAGTCTACCTGATAGGCTGATTTCTTTCCTTAATAATTCTTATTCCATAATTTTTCGAAGCGAGTCCCTATAGGGCGGCTTTAGCACACCTTTTTCCGTGATTATTGCGGTTATAAGCTTCGAATCCGTTACATCGAATGCAGGATTGAATACTTTAACACCCTTTGGAGCCATTGGTTTTTCATACCACTTTGTCGTGATTTCTTCGCCCGACCGTTCCTCTATTTCGATTTCGAGTCCTGTTTCGCAATCCATATCTATTGTCGATCTCGGCGCATGGACATAGAAGGGAATTCCAAAATGCGCTGCAAGAATGGCAAGCCCTAAAGTTCCTATCTTATTCGCCGTATCTCCATTGGCCGCAATGCGATCGCAGCCTACAAGCACTGCTTGTACCCAACCTTTTTTCATGACACTCGCTGCCATATTGTCGCAGATTAAAGTAACATCAACCCCTGCTTGCTTTAGCTCCCATGCGGTCAAGCGAGCTCCCTGCAGCAATGGCCTTGTCTCGTCGGCGAATACTCGAAAACCATAGCCTCTCTCCTGTCCAAGATAGATTGGAGCGAGTGCCGTTCCATATTCTGAAGTTGCAAGGACTCCGGCATTACAATGGGTAAGGAGACCCCATCCTTTTTTGAGGAGCGATAAAGAGCTTTCACCGATAGATTTGCACACTTGTGCATCCTCCTTACGAATAGCATCGGCCTCCTCTCTCAGCGCAGTACAAAGCTTCTGCACTGAAGATTGTGACATTTCTTTTTCTAGCCGTTTCTGCATCCTATCCAGGGCCCAGAAAAGATTGACCGCCGTAGGCCTTGAAGTAGCGAGGTAGGCTCGAGCTTCCATGAATATTCGCAGCACATCTTCCATGCTCGAAGGCTGGGCATTCCGGACAGCGAGATATGAGCCGTACGCTGCTGCTATGCCTATCGCTGGAGCACCTCGAATTCGAAGGGTTTTTATCGCTTCCCAGATTTCCTCTGTCTTCGAAAGATATAAGTACTTAATCTCGCTTGGTAGCATGGTTTGATCGAGAATGATCAATTCGCCTTTTTCATCATCGAGTCTCAATGTCTGCGGCATTTGCATATCGAGATCTCTCCTTTTCTTACATTTTTGAAGCGAATAACAACCTTAATCATAATAGAACCATATAATCTGCAGTCAATCACGATCCACAATGACATTTTCTGCAAATCCGTCTATAATATTTCAATGAAAACATCAATTTCCAGCCCAAAGCCATCCTGGCTCAAGGTACAACTTCCGCATGGCCAAAACTGGCGTAATGTAGAAGAAGTGCTAGCAAGTCATGGTCTTCATACTGTATGCGACGAAGCGCACTGTCCTAACAAAGGAGAATGTTGGGGTTCCGGTACAGCGACCTTCATGATTATGGGAGACACTTGTACTCGCGGCTGCCGCTTCTGTGCTGTAAAGGCTGCTAGATTTGG
>MWDY01000103.1 GCA_002070755.1 Spirochaetes bacterium ADurb.Bin110
ATATCAGGTCTATGATTGGGAGAAGAAGGATGTGCTCGCAAATGGAATCGTAGAACGTGTCACTATCGGTGGCTCCTTTATCACTCACAAAGTACGAAACAGGCCCGATTATGAGGTCGAGCACGAATGCCCCAATCATGTAGTAGCCATCGAGCTAATTCTAAAGACTCTTGTCGACCCAGAAGTCGGTGTTATTTCTGATCTTTCGATGATCAAAGCGGTCGGCCATCGCATGGTCCACGGCGGTTCGAAGTTTGCCAAATCTTCAATAATAAATGGAGATTTCCTCGAAACCTTTAAGTCTCTCAATGAACTAGCGCCTCTTCATAATCCAGCCAACCTTATGGGTGTAGAGGCGGCCACGACAATACTCCCCAATGTGCCTCAATGCGCGATCATGGATACCGCTTGGCACCAAACCATGCCAGCCTCGAGCTACATGTATGCGCTCCCGCGCGAGTGGTACGAGAAATATATGGTTCGCCGCTATGGCTTTCATGGGACGAGCTTTCTCTACAATGCTAAGCGTGCTGCAGTTTTGCTTGGCAAAGACCCATTCGAGACCAATCTCATAATAGCTCATATTGGCAACGGTGCATCGATCAATGCAGTCAAGAACGGTTGTTCTTACGATACCTCCATGGGGTTGACCCCCCTCGAAGGTCTTGTCATGGGTACTAGAAGCGGCGACGTAGATCCGGGAATCATCTTTCACATAATTAGAAAGACTGGAATGACCGCCGCCGAGATCGAGAAAAAGCTAAACAAAGAATCGGGTGTCCTAGGCCTTACAGCAAAATGGGCTGACCGCCGCGATGTGGCAAATGCAGCAGAAAAAGGCGATCCTACGGCCATCTTGGCACAGCAGGTAGAAGCTTACCGAATAAAGAAATACATTGGCGCGTACTACGCAGCGCTTGGTCATGTAGACGCAATTGTCTTTACCGCAGGAGTAGGAGAGATGAGCCCCGTTATCCGCAATCTCGCAACTCAAGGCCTTGAGGAGATGGGAATCGTTATTGATAAAAAGAAAAACGCCCTCGCCATGTGCCGCAACGCAGAACTCGATATCACAGGGCCCAACTCTAAAGTCAAGATCTTCATCATCCCGACCGATGAAGAACTAGTCATGACCGAAGATACGGTTGCCCTTATCAATGGAACCTACGATGTGCATACGAATTACCGCTACTATTTCGAAAACCACGATTATGTAAACAGAGCGCGAGCCGAAGGCCTGCAGCGCGATCTCGAGAAAAAGCCCTGGCTCAGAGATATTGTGGCACGCATTCCATAGAAGGCAGGCATAGAAGAGCTGGAAATGCTCAATATTAGCTTCCATTGCTCCGATAATAGTGATATAATAGGCCCTATATTTGAAAAGGAGGTGATACAGAGAGTTATTTCAGGCGAATCATCCCAAGATCGGGGATGTTTGTCAGATTCTAGATAATGAGCATAGTCCAAATCTTTGACAATTGCTCATAGAGCGCGTAAATGCGCTATCTGGCAAAACAGAATATTAATATTTTATGAAAAAACATGAACAAAATGTGCTTGACATTATAAAAAGTGCCGATATATACTTTTGAACGAACTTAGAGAGGGGATAACCAAGCCGTTGGCAAGGCCCCCTATCTACTTAGTAAGGAGGATAAGACATGAAGAAGCTAATAGTCTTGCTTCTCACAATTGCAATGGTTGGCGCAGTGTTTGCACAAGACCAAAAAGCCGTTGCAACCTTTGGTGGATACTTGGATGCTAGTGGTGATTTCATGGATGGTCTGGGCCCCGGGCTTTATAGTGAAACCTACTATAACTATTCTTCTGGTGGTGTTGGTTTTTCTGCGACTATAGTTGGGGCTGAAGATATTTTCGCTAAAGTACGAAATTATTCTTTGTCCTACCAGGTTATTCCAGAACTCAAAGTAATGGTTGGCAAACTTAGAGAGACTGGTGGTGCTCGCCTTACTTCTTATGTCGATGGAAACGGATTCTCCACCAGAATCGCAAACGTACAAAATGGTTTGATGGGTCAGGTCTCTTACATGGGTGTTGGACTCGCCGTGTTCTCTACCCTTGACAAGATTCAGAATATCAACGGAGGTCTATCCTACACAGTAAAAGACGTAGCCAAGATTGTCGGCGGCTATCTAGGCACTTCAAAAGAAGTCTGGGTAAGTGCAGACGTGCTTGCCGTTAAAGGCTTGACTGCACGTGTCGGCTTCCGCAATGTTGCATCTAAGAGCTACATCTATGCCACTGCCGGTTCTTCTTCATTCGTAGAGAAATTGGACCTAGGGCTCGATGCTGATCTAGTGCTTGCTACTACGGTCGCATTTGGTGCAAAGGCTAAAGCCGAATATGCGCTGACGGATAAATATTCCGTGGGTGCCTTTGCTTCCTATGACAATGGCGATGCATGGAATGGCAATAATGGTTTAAATGGCAAAGTCTATGGTGTAATGAATTTTGCACAAGGCGATATTGTTCTCGGTCTTCAGTATGACGTAGCAACTAGCACCTTCTCCATTCCATTTGATTTCGAGGTATCTTTCTAAGCTGAGCTATGATGCGAAATTGAGAAAGGATGAGAGGCTGTCCAAGAAGATGGGCAGCCTCTTTTTATATAGCAGATGGCTTTAAGCTCACCTGAGGATAGGGAAGCTTGCTGGAAGACAGCTCCGTAGTAATATAAGAGCATAGGATTAGTTTTGTTGGAGATTTTACCGGAGAATATAATGATTTTTAATTTGAAGAATACAAAGAATAGAAGATCGATTATTTGGTTGGGGGAACTCTTCATTATTGGTATGTTAATATTTAATTCCTGTGCTACAAATAAGGTCTATGACGCTAAAATCCCTACGGTTTCGATTTCGCATGTACCAGAAGCTGAGTTGGCGAAATATGGTACAGCTTTTGCGGCAAATCCCTATAGAGAGCCTAGCAATATTATTTTAGGCAAATCATATGAATTCTATATAGTAAGAATATCTCTTAACTTAGAAAATAAGACCAGGATCAAAATCGAAACAGCTTCTAAAGCCTCAATCGATGCGAATATGCCAATAGCTTATGATAAGGATGACTTCATTCATTTTTGGGATATAATATCAAATGAAGGTGGTCCAAATCCCGCTGAATATGAAAGACGCAAAGCCATCATAGAGAGGACAATGATTCCTGCCTTTGATTTTTCCGAAAGCTCTGGTCAGCATGATTATTACTTGGTCTTTGTGAGCAAGCGACCATTCAAGAGACCTATTTACTATGAGGTTAGGGTTGTATTAGAAAATGGAGAGTCTTTTCTTTTTTCCGATTCGGTAGAATGATAGAGGATATTCTAATTGCTTGGAGAATTATGCGAAAAATGCGAAACATGGTTTATTGCAGATCCTCAAAACATGTCAAAAGTCATTACTGCGTTAGTATTTGCAGCACCAATTCCGAGTAGTATCAACCACAAAGTCCTAATAGATGCCCTTCTCTCCCGCGAAGAGATGATGAGCACTGCAATTGGGAATGGGATTGCGATTCCGCATGTTAGGTTGTTTGACAGCACAAACCTTAAAGAAGATATTGTTGTAGTCGCATACCTTTTCGAGCCTGTTGACTGGAAAGCACCCGATGGAAAGCCTGTCCATACGCTATTTTTTGTGCTTGCAGCTGACGAGACAAGGCATTTGCAGATTCTTGCGGAGATAGCTCAGCTAGCTTCGGATGAAGATTTTGTGGATTTCTTGAAAACAATGCCTTCTAGAGAGGCGTTGATAGAGAGAATTCGGCAAATAGAAGAGAAAATAGCTATCGAGAATATTTCAAATCGCTAAGAAATAATTCGAGATAAGATTATGGCTATATTTGTTCTTATTACTTGT
>MWDY01000104.1 GCA_002070755.1 Spirochaetes bacterium ADurb.Bin110
TGCTCCGGCAATTACTCCTGGAATAGAGCCTGTTCCTCCTATGACAACAGCCATAAGGATCATTATCGATTCCCATAGAGTAAAGCTATCGGGATTGATATAAGTAGTCTGGCTAGCCATCAACACTCCGGCAATTCCTGCCCAGAATGTGCCGACCGCAAAGGTTATCAGCTTGTTCTTGACCATATCGATGCCCATCGCCTGGCAGGCTACCTCATCTTCGCGCATAGCTTCGAGCGCTCTTCCGACTCTCGAATCTTCGATTCGTCTTACGACGAATATCGTTATGATTACGAAAACAAGAGCTATGAAGTATATATATGTGGCAGCTTCTGGAGGGCGCAGTTTCTGACCTAAAAACCATGGACGAGGAATAAGACTTATACCGGTAGCTCCTCCTGTTATATCTCCAGCATTCTGCATTACCATGTGGAAAATTTCGCCAAATGCGAGGGTGACAATTGCTAGATAATCGCCCCTAAGTCTCAATACTGGCAAACTCAAGATTATTCCAAAGACCGTTGCCGCAATGCCTGCCAGAGGAAGCGATATCCAAAAGAGCCATCCTGGATTGAAGCCAGCCGCAACGAAAGAAGGTCCAATATATTTCCATATAAGGCCATAAGTATAAGCTCCAATTCCGAAAAAAGCTGCATAACCGAGATTTAGAAGACCTCCTAGTCCAACTATGATATTGAGGCCTAGGCCTAGGATCACATATATAAATGCAGTGATCATGACATTCGTGTGGTACATACCAAAAAGGAAAGGAAAAGCCACGGCAAATATGAAGAGTGCAAAAAGGAATATTGGACGAAGGGCTGGGTTCTTAAGATATCTTCCATTTAGCGCTCGGTTGTTGTCCAGTCCATTCTCTACCTTTTTTGCACTTGCCCGTTTTTCGTTCCACTCGAGAGCCTTGCTCCAGACAAAAGAGAGCACGAATGCAACGATTCCAATGAGAGGAAGAACATTCCAGCGAAAATTGATATGAGCTACTCCCCTTGTCACGTTGACTTTCATAACCATGATTGGAAAGAACAAGACCATGCAGCCAATGGCTATAATCAGGGATTTTCCGATTTCTTTAAGAATTGAGCTTGCTTTCATAATCTAGACCTTCTGTCGTCGAGTTCGACCAAGAATTCCATCGGGCTTTATGAGGAGGATGATTATCAGAATGAGGAAAGCAAAGGCATCTTCATAATCGCTGGAAACATAGCCCGTGCCGAAACTCTCCGTCCAACCCAGGACGAAACTTCCCAGAACAGCTCCGGGGATACTTCCGATACCCCCTAGAACCGCGGCAACGAAAGCTTTGATGCCAGCAATGAAGCCGATGTAATAATTGATTTGCCCCATGTAGGAACAGATGAGCACGCCCCCAATGGCCGCAAGTGCCGAGCCGATGACAAAAGTAAGCGAAATAACTTGATTTATATCGACACCCACGAGTTGGGCCATGTGCATATCTTGTGCGGTAGCGCGCATCGCTTTTCCCATGCGAGTGAATTTTATGAGCAAAGTCAGCAGAACCATTATTACGGCTGTCGTTATGAGAATTATGAGTTGGGTAGAATTTAGGTATTCCTTATATGGCAATAGCCATGCGAATTCAGGAAGGTAATTGGGAAATGGTAGAAATTTCTCAGTCTGGGAGAGAAGGACAAAGTTTTGAAGTATTATAGAAACACCTATGGCACTTATTAAAGCCGACAGGCGTGGCTTTTCTCTGAGCGGCTTGTAGGCTATCTTCTCGATTGTAAAACCGAATGCCGCGGCATACATTATCGAAAGCAAAATCGAAAAAACAAGGACAAGGCTGACGGGCATACCCTTGGAAAAGAAGAATCCCCCCAGAATAAGGGCGGTGAAACCACCTATCATGTAGATCTCGCCATGGGCAAAATTGATGAGTTGAATAATGCCATATACCATGGTGTAGCCTAATGCCATAAGGGCATAGATGCTGCCTTTTGCTGTACCACTCAAAAAAAGTTTTATAAAATATTCCATGTGCAGATCCTCGAGGACAGGATTGGAAAAAGAAGCCGTTCAGACTTTTAGGGCCAGAACGGCTTCTGGAGGCTCAGAAGGACACGATCTTTACTTTAATACTACAAACTTGCCATTCTGAACTTGGAAGAGGGAGTTTCCATAGCCTACTATATCTCCCTTCTTATCGAATGTAATCCTTCCAAGCACCGTGTCTACATATTCCGACTGCAAGGCTGCCACAATCTTATCGTAATCCGTGGATTTGGCTTTTGCGATGGCATTGAGCAGTGCCTGGGCTGCGGCGTAGGCATTCAAGAAGAATGCGCCTGGCTCAGAACCGAACTCTTTCTTGTGAGCTTCGATCGCCTTGGTAGCCATTGGATTAGAAGAGGTATCGGTCGGGCCAGTGGCATAGACGCCTTCCGCATATTTTCCAGCCACTTCGATGAAGGTGTTGTCCTTGATGCCATCTTCGGAAATGAAGGCGACATTTATTCCCTTTTCTTTCATCTGCTGAACGAGTTTGGATGCTTCAGGGTGATAGCCGCCCCATACCACGGCATCGACTTTGGCGTTGCCGACTTTATTGACGACAGCGGAGTAGTCAGGGGCGCCTGGATTTATGCCCTCAAAGAGAGCTACCTGAATGCCTTTTGCCTCGGCGAACTCTTTCACAGATTCGGCGAATCCCTTGCCATAGTCGCCCTTATCATGGAGCACTGCGATTTTCTTTACTTTGAGATCATTTACGAGGAAATCCGTTGCAAGCCTTGCCTGTGCGTCATCTGGAGCTATTGTGCGGAAGAAGTTTGGATATTCACCGCTCTGGGTAAGAGAAGGCGTTGTTGCTGATGGCGAAATGCACACCAATTTGGAATCCTTATAGATACCTAGTGCTGCCTTTGTAGCTCC
>MWDY01000105.1 GCA_002070755.1 Spirochaetes bacterium ADurb.Bin110
GGAGACCGATTTATCGCGTAAATCATCGCCATAGGCGATCTTGACAAGCTTTAGGTCTTTATATTCTGGCTTGGCGAGCTCTTTTTTCATGAAGTCGATCCAGATGTTCTGATTCGATGCTTGGCTTGTCGCCGAGAGAATAGCTATTTCGCCCTTGCCGCCAGCCATGTCATACGCAGCCTTAATGAGCGTCTGGCCAATCTTCTCTGAATCCGCTTGATTGACATGGGTCAGTCGCGCCTGTGGATTTACCGAAGAATCGAGAGAAAACACCTTGATGCCTTGCGCACTTGCTTTCTTTAGGACAGGCGTCAGGGCGTCATAGTCATTGCCGACAATGCAGATCGAGGCGACTTTCTGAGCTATAAGTTGCTCGATTATTTGAATCTGTGCCTCCGCTGTAGGCAGATCGGGTGAGCGCAGAATTGCCTCAAAGCCCTGTTCCTCTATGCCGACCCTGAATCCCTCTAGCTGCTTTTCGCCGTATGGATTGCCAGTGTTCTTGAATACAATGGCAAATTTTGCCTTCTCTGCAGCAAATACAGTAGATGGAATGACAAGCGCCAGTACGAACAGTATAAGCGCTACCCTAGAAACTGTCTTTTTCATATCAGCCTCCTTGTGCTGAATTTTTATGAATATCTGAACCATCTCCCACACCTGACCGGTGCGCTAGAGTGGCCGATTTCCTTGGAGATCTGCTAGCTCGATCGGTAAAGTTTTGTACAAGCACGGAAAGAATGAGAAGAATCCCTAAGATTATGAGAATGACCTGCGCTGATACATTCCGCAGACCAAGTCCATAGTTCAAGAATCCTATCAAGAAAATAGCTATAAGCGGTCCACCAATTCGGCCTTTGCCACCTGAGGTACTTATTCCACCCAGTACCGTCATGGCAATGGCATCGAGCTCATAGTTGAGGGCTACATTCGGTCTTGTACTGCCCATGCGCGAGGTAAGAAAGAGCGAAGTAAATCCAGCCATAAGCCCTGCCAGCGTGCTTACGCTAAGAATTACGCGATCTGTTCGGATGCCGGAATATTCACTAGCGGTCCTGTTGTTTCCAACTGCATACACCATGCGTCCGAAGCGAGTTTTATGGATGAGAATCGAAAAGATTATCGCAGCGATGATAAACACTATGAAAATAAAGGGTACCTTACCTATGTAACCCCAAGCCAAAAAGCTGAACCAGGAAGGGAACTTTCCAGCCGAGCGATCTTCGAGAATCACATAGGCAATTCCACGGTAAACTGTCATAGTGCTGAGAGTAATAATCGTTGCAGAAAGCTCTCTAAACTTGATTTGAAGAAACCCATTTATAAAACCGCAGATTGTGCTTACAAGGAGGGCTAAAACCATGGCTAGAGGCATAGGAACCCCCGCATTATACGAAACCGCCATCAACACAGAGCTGAGCGCCACTATCGAACCTACTGATACATCGATGTTGCCAAGGATTATGATCATAGTCATAGGCAGCACAAGAAAGGCCTTGTCGAGAAAATTCATCGGTGTGCTTAAAAACGTATCGAGACTAAGATAATACGGACTTAGAAATGAATTGACGACATTCACCGCCAGAAAAAGAACAAAGAGAAAAACCTCCCACTGATATCGTTGGAGTGCATGCGGTCTATTGATATCTAGCCCTGATTTTTCCATCTCTTTCCTCTCAAATTGCGCGCTTTTTGAGCGTGGCCTTTTCATTTCGCCGCTGCAACAGCACATTGGATATTATGGCCGTGAGGATGACTATTCCTTGAATGAATTGCTGCCAAAATGGCGAAATATTGATGAGGGGCAGTGCATTTGCAAGAATTCCAAACAGAATCGATCCGAGAATAATGCCGGTTACTCTTCCTCGGCCGCCGGATACACTGACACCACCCAAGACCGTCGCGGCTATTACATTCATTTCATAGCCAACTGCGGTATCTCCCTGTGCCGATGCGAATTTGCTTACCCATAGCACACCAGCCAATCCAGCAAGCAGACCCATAAGCGAATAGACAAGGAGAATAATGCGTCTTCTCTTTATGCCGATGAGCTCGGCTGTCTCTGGACTGGAACCAACGGCATAGATATATCGGCCTGTCTTGGTTTGATTTATAAAATAAGAATATAAGATATAAATTATTACTGCAAAAATAATTAAATTATTGATGCCTAAGGTGGTTCCTGTGCTCAGATTTTTGAAACCCGTCGACATTTGATAAGCGCTGACCCATTTACCCTTGCTCACAAGGTAAGTCATGCCTCTAAGAATGTTCATAAGACCGAGAGTTGCAATAATGGGAAGAATATTGAAATATGCGATAAGCACACCGATAATGGAGCCAGCAGCAAGCCCTATCGACATCCCCTCTGTCAATGAGAGCAAAGGCGATATCTCTGGATTTGCGCTTACAGTTAGCGCTGTTACCATGCCAGATAGAGCCATTGTGGAACCAATCGACAGATCGATGCCTCGAGTCAGAATGACCATCATCATGCCTACCGAAAGAATGCTCAAAATTGCGGTATTGGTAAGCAAATCCTTGATATTCGCCAGGCTCAAAAAACTGGGATTTCTCAGTTGGAATATTCCAGATAGGATTACTATGAAGAGAAGTAAACCTAGCTCTCGAAATGATTCGGAGTTTTGCAATAGTTTAGATACACTCAATTTGGATGAGCCAGTCGGAGCATTATCTTTAAGAGACTTTTCGATGTCGCTCGATGGTATCTTTTTATGCGATTGCATGCGCTTGTCTCCTCTGGCTAGTCATTGCCGCTTCGAGGATGGCTTCCTGAGAGGCTACTGCTGTCTCGAATTCTGCGGATTTTCGACCTTCTCGGAGCACCACTATGCGATCGCTCATGCCTAGAACTTCGGGCATCTCACTCGAGATCATTATGATGCCGTAGCCTTGTTCCGCGAGCTGATTCATGATGCGGTAAATCTCGGTTTTTGCGCCTACATCGACGCCTTTGGTTGGTTCGTCCAGGATAATCAGCTTGAGCTTGGAAGTTAGAAGCTTAGCCACGATGAGTTTCTGCTGATTTCCTCCAGAGAGAGTGGAAGCTTTTACATAGATGTGAGCGGCTTTGACCTTGAGATCGTTTATAAGGCGAGCCGCAACCTCTCGTTCCTGGTCCTGCTTCATGAATCCTCTTTGGCAGAAGGACTTGAGCGATGCAAGAGTGATATTGCGAACTAAATCCCAGTCGAGCACAAGCCCTTGTTTCATCCGGTCTTCAGGTAGGTATCCTATACCATGAGACAGAGCTTCTTCCGGAGACCGAATCGAGATTTCCTTTCCTTCGAGGAAGAATCTGCCTGAATCGCGAGGTGCTATACCGTAAATGCTTTCGCAAATTTCGGTTCGTCCAGCACCCACAAGGCCAGTCAACGCTAAGATTTCTCCACGCCGAACCGAAAAGGAAATATCCTTGAAAAACCCCGTGCGGGAAAGGTTTTCCACGCGGAATATTTCTTCTCCAATTTGAATGTGTCTTGAAGGGAAGTATTGAGTTATCTCGCGACCCACCATTCCCCGTACCAACTGAGTTTGTTCGAGGCCGGGTACCTTCCAAGTATCAACATAGGCACCATCCCTGAGAACGGTAACTCGCTCAGCAATTCGATACATATCTTCGATTCGATGCGAAATGAAGATTATCGATACGCCAGTGTCGCGCAGATTTTCCACAATTCGATAGAGGTCTTCGCATTCGCGTCGAGACAGCGGGGCGGTTGGTTCGTCCATGATAAGGATCTTGGCGTTTACAGATAGAGCCTTCGCAATTTCGACTATTTGTTGCTGCGCAATCGAAAGGTTGCCCATGGTGGATGAGGGGCTAAAATCCGCATCTAGGCTTTCGAGGAGATCGTCGGCCTTCTTGCGCAGCTCCCGCCAATTGATTTTACGAGTTACTGGATCGAAGCTCTCGTGGCCCAAGAATATATTTTCAAGAACAGAGAGATCTGGAAAGCAAGCTACATGCTGATAAACGGCCGCAATTCCAAGTCTTTGGGCATCAGTAGGGCTTCGAAAATGGATTCGTTGTCCATTGAAATATATCTCGCCCTGATCTGGCTGGTATACA
>MWDY01000106.1 GCA_002070755.1 Spirochaetes bacterium ADurb.Bin110
TGCTCCGGCAATTACTCCTGGAATAGAGCCTGTTCCTCCTATGACAACAGCCATAAGGATCATTATCGATTCCCACAGAGTAAAGCTGTCTGGATTGATATAGGTAGTCTGGCTGGCCATCAGCACTCCAGCAATTCCAGCCCAGAATGTGCCAACTGCAAAGGTTATCAGCTTGTTCTTGACCATATCGATACCCATAGCCTGGCAGGCTATCTCATCTTCGCGCATCGCTTCGAGTGCTCTTCCGACTCTCGAATCTTCGATTCGCTTTACGACGAATATCGTTATGATTACGAAAAGAAGAGCTATGAAGTATATATATGTTGCAGCTTCTGGAGGGAGCAGTTTCTGACCTAAAAACCATGGACGAGGAATAAGACTTATACCGGTAGCTCCTCCTGTTATATCTCCAGCATTCTGCATTACCATGTGGAAAATTTCACCAAATGCGAGGGTGACAATTGCTAGATAATCGCCCTTAAGTCTCAATACTGGCAAACTCAAGATTATTCCAAAGACCGTTGCTGCAATGCCTGCCAGAGGAAGCGATATCCAAAAGAGCCATCCCGGATTGAAGCCAGCCGCAACGAAAGAAGGCCCAATATATTTCCATATAAGGCCATAAGTATAAGCTCCAATTCCGAAAAAAGCTGCATAACCGAGATTTAGAAGCCCACCTAGTCCGACTATGATATTGAGGCCTAGGCCTAGGATCACATATATAAATGCAGTGATCATGACATTCGTGTGGTACATACCAAAAAGGAAAGGAAAAGCCACGGCAAATACGAAGAGTGCAAAAAGGAATACTGGACGAAGGGCGGGGTTCTTAAGATATCTTCCATTTAGCGCTCGGTTATTGACCAGTCCATTCTCCATCTTTTTTGTACTAGCCTGTTTTTCGTTCCACTCGAGAGCCTTGCTCCAGACAAAGGAGAGCACGAATGCAACGATTCCAATGAGAGGAAGAACATTCCAGCGGAAAATGATATGAGCTACTCCCCTTGTCACGTTGACTTTCATAACCATGATTGGAAAGAACAAGACCATGCAGCCAATGGCTATAATCAGGGATTTTCCGATTTCTTTAAGAATTGAGCTTGCTTTCATAATCTAGACCTTCTGTCGTCGAGTTCGACCAAGAATTCCATCGGGCTTTATAAGGAGGATGATTATCAGAATAAGGAAAGCAAAGGCATCTTCATAATCGCTAGAGACATAGCCTGTGCCGAAGCTTTCTGTCCACCCCAGGACAAAACTTCCGAGAACCGCTCCGGGTATGCTTCCTATACCGCCGAGAACTGCGGCAACGAAAGCCTTAATGCCAGCAATGAAGCCTATGTAATAATTGATTTGCCCCATGTAGGAACAGATCAGTACGCCGCCAATGGCCGCAAGTGCCGAGCCGATGACAAAAGTAAGGGAAATAACTTGATTTATATCGACACCCACTAGTTGGGCCATGTGCATATCTTGTGCGGTAGCGCGCATCGCTTTTCCCATGCGAGTGAATTTTATTAGCAAAGTCAGCAGAACCATTATTATTGCAGTGGTTATGAGGATTATTAGTTGGGTAGAATTTAGGTATTCCTTATATGGCAATAGCCATGCGAATTCAGGAAGGTAATTCGGAAATGGCAGAAATTTCTCGGTCTGAGAGAGAAGGACAAAGTTCTGAAGTATTATAGAAACACCTATGGCACTTATTAAAGCCGAAAGGCGCGGCTTTTCTCTGAGCGGTTTGTAGGCTATCTTCTCGATTGTAAAACCGAATGCCGCGGCATACATTATCGAAAGCAAAATCGAAAAAACAAGGACAAGGCTGACGGGCATACCCTTGGAAAAGAAGAATCCCCCCAGAATAAGGGCGGTGAAACCACCTATCATGTAGATCTCGCCATGGGCAAAATTGATGAGTTGAATAATGCCATATACCATGGTGTAGCCTAATGCCATAAGGGCATAGATGCTGCCTTTTGCTGTACCACTCAAAAAAAGTTTTATAAAATATTCCATGTGCAGATCCTCGAGGACAGGATTGGAAAAAGAAGCCGTTCAGACTTTTAGGGCCAGAACGGCTTCTGGAGGCTCAGAAGGACACGATCTTTACTTTAATACTACAAACTTGCCGTTCTGAACTTGGAAAAGGGAGTTTCCATAGCCTACTATATCTCCCTTCTTGTCGAATGTGATCCTTCCAAGCACCGTGTCTACATATTCCGACTGCAAGGCCGCCACAATCTTATCGTAATCCGTGGATTTGGCTTTTGCGATGGCATTGAGCAGTGCCTGAGCTGCGGCGTAGGCATTCAAGAAGAATGCGCCTGGCTCAGAACCGAATTCTTTCTTGTGAGCTTCGATCGCCTTGTTAGCCATTGGGTTGGCAGAGGTATCTGTCGGGCCAGTGGCATAGACGCCTTCCGCATATTTTCCAGCCACTTCGATGAAGGTGTTGTCCTTGATACCATCTTCTGAAATGAAGGCGACATTTATTCCCTTTTCCTTCATCTGCTGAACGAGTTTGGATGCTTCAGGGTGATAGCCGCCCCATACCACGGCATCGACTTTGGCATTGCCGACTTTATTGACGACAGCGGAGTAGTCAGGGGCGCCTGGATTTATGCCCTCGAAGAGAGCTACCTGAACGCCTTTTGCCTCGGCGAACTCCTTCACAGACTCGGCGAATCCTTTGCCATAGTCGCCCTTATCATGGAGCACTGCGATCTTCTTTACTTTGAGATCATTTACAAGGAAGTCCGTTGCAAGCCTTGCCTGTGCATCATCCGGTGCGATTGTGCGGAAGAAGTTTGGATATTCACCGCTCTGTGTGAGAGGAGGCGTTGTTGCTGATGGCGAAATGCACACCAATTTGGAATCCTTATAGATACCTAGTGCTGCCTTTGTAGCTCC
>MWDY01000107.1 GCA_002070755.1 Spirochaetes bacterium ADurb.Bin110
ATTCAACGAAAATCACTTAAGACCATGCCCACTTTTGGACAATAGCGGAAAACTAGCAGAGATGGTAAAGGCTGCCGGAGCATATTCGACGCAGCCAATAGATAGGGAAGATGTAGACGATCTAACAGCAAAGTGTGTACAAGCTGCCGAAAGATGGGCACCTGTGGCCGAAAAGCTCTGGGCTGGTGAGATGCCGCACTATCTCGAATCCAAAAAGAAGAATAAAGAACTACAAGATAAGAATCTCGAAGTAATCAAGAAGAAGCTCAATAAGAGCAAAAAGAAAAACGACTCAAATCTAGAAGCGGCATCCTGAGCATTTCTTCTCACGGATGGGGAGTTGAATGATATTCTACGATGAACATTGGTTTATCGTAGAATATCATTATCGTTCTTATACTTGATGTATTCTTCGCGTGTGGGGCTAAAGACCTCGATGACTATGCTGTCCTTTAGCACATCCACCTTATGTTCGGCATTCATAGGTATGCACCAGCTATCGCCAGGCTCTAGTTCCATTTCTTTTTCCTCGATGTGCATCCTTATATTGCCCGATATAAGATAGCCAGTTTGTTCGTATGGGTGTTTATGCCTTAAAAGGTCGGCATCTTTATCTAGATGGACTTCGACAAGCAAGGTATGTTCGCCATAGCAAAGAGTCTTGATACGATTTCCAGGCGAGGTCTCGTTGAAGCCGGCACTTGAATGTTTTCCAAACATGTTGTTCCTCCTATCATAATTGCTTGTATGATAACTCTTGTTAATAAATATCATTCATAAGCGAAGAAATACTTTCGCTCTAGATATGGATAGCTCGATTTTGCGCAGCTTTCGAAGCTTCCATAATCGTCTCTGAGAACGTTGGATGAGCATGTACAAGCTCTGCGATATCTTCGATCGTGAGCTCGGCATCCGAGGCTAGGAGAGGCTCATGGATTAATTCGGCTGCTCCTTCGCCTATAATCGAGGCACCGAGAATCGCACCGTTCGATGGATCAAAAACAAGCTTTACTTGGCCTTCCGGAGCATCTTCTGCTACTGCGCGTCCATTGCCTCGATATGGGAACCTTGCAACCTGGTGGCTAATGCCCTTTTCCTTTGCGCTCGCTTCGGACAAACCAAAAGAAGCTACCTGAGGATCGCAGTAAACAGCGCTTGGCACATGAAGTCTGTCCAGCAGGTGCTCTCGCGGATTTGGAGTTCCCTTTAAGAGATGGCCGACCCTCTCGGCCACAATCTCGCCGGCTTTGGAAGCTGCATGCGCCAGCTGAGGGTATGTTGTAATATCGCCCACCGCAAATATGCCCGAACATGAGGTTTCATGATAATCGCCAGTTAGAATGTAGCCCCGATCCATCTTGATTCCGAGCTTCTCAAGCCCAAGATTATCGGTATTTGGCGTACGCCCAACCGATATAAGCGCTGCATCGGCATAGATATCGATAGCCTTGGCTTGTTCATCCACTATATGAACAACTACCTCATTGCCCATGATTTCGGCATTTTGAGCCTTTGCGCTAGTGTAGATAGCCACACCTCGATTACGGAATTCCTTTTCTACAATTCTAGAAACCTCTTCATCTTCCAAAGGCAATACCCTAGGCAAGAGCTCCACAATGGTCACATCTACACCAAAACCATTCATTATATAGGCAAATTCCATGCCTATCGGCCCAGCGCCTAAAATAAAAAGGCGCTTAGGAAGTTTATTCTTCATCAATATACCGGTAGAAGACAAAATACGCTCTTCATCGAATTCGAAACCCGGAATTATTCTTGGTCTTGAACCGGTAGCTAGAAGGATGGCTTTAGACCTAAGATTCATGACAGCGCCAACGCCTTCCACCTCAACCATGCTTGCTCCAGCGAGCCTTGCGGTCCCTTGAATGAGTTCCACTTTATTTTTCTTCAATAGAAAATTAACTCCTTTAGAAAGCCTTTCAGCGACAAGCCGCGAAGTTTTCCATACGGGCTCATAATCAAAACCAGACATATCTAGCTTTACACCGGTTTTTTCTAACAGCTTTCTGCCTTCGGCAAAAAGTCGTGCATTGTGAATCAGCGATTTCGAAGGAATGCACCCCACATTGAGGCAGACTCCTCCTACAAGATTCTTTTCCACAATCGCAGTCTTGAGTCCCAGCTGTGCTGCACGAATCGCGGCAACATAACCGCCTGGCCCCGCGCCAATCACAATAAAATCGAACTCTTTCTCTTCCATAATTGTTGCTCCTGAAATTTCGTCGAGCCTCATTATAGGCTTTTTTGTTATTTTCGTAAGGTCGGCAAATTAGGCGGACCGATCATTCTACCAATGCTAAGACGGTCATGGCTTGAGGTCAAGAAGAATTGGAGCTTAAGGCGCGGAATCCTTTCACGCAATTAAGTGGACAGTTCTCTTTACAGGAGACTGCTTAAGGCGCGGAATTGTCATGTGATATTTGGCTTGGCCTACGAATCTATCTTTTAGGATATTGGTTCATTGCGCGATTCTATTCTCTCCATCCATTCCTGAGACCGATAGCAAGATAATATTTGGCTCACTGCACGAATTGGTCATCGGCAATCATGCTAATCATCTCGATAGTATTGAAATCGAATTGTAGACCAGCAAATCTCATTTCAAGATATGCAGCAAGATGTGCAGCTCGAAGATCGTTTGGCTCGAAGGGTAGTATCTGCGACACCCTGCCCTCTTCAATTCTTAGAACTATTCTTCTGTTATTGCTTGAGAGCAATATTGAAAAAGCTGGGCTTCGATTTTTAATCCATTCCATCGATCCAAACTGCGCCTTGAATAACTCGAAATCCTTGGGGTTTATGAATGGTGCCAGATCGCTCTCCGATTTTTCCATATTCCTCAATGCTATATCGAGACAAGACACATGGCTATTCAGAACTTCTGCAAGTCCTATATCACAGGGGTTCATTCCTGCAATTTCAAGAGAGAGCCTTGACATTACATCGTAAACCGTGAGCGAAGGTATTAAGTGGATTAGATTGATCGGAGTTGCGGGTACAGAGGCAATCGAATTATCATCCAATACCTTGATTCCTCCTAGGCAGGCATTGAGGTTTTTCAGATCGGAGGACACAAGCAATGTTCCATGATGCAAAACGTTGTGCGTACCAAAATACCTTGCCGTACCAGAAATCTTGGCTTCTGTTTCACCATCGCCCATCAAAACAAAAATCTCGCCTCTTGGTCCTATGTGAGTATAGACTCCGAGTTTGGAAATCGCTTTTGCTATCAAACACAGCTCTTCTTCCTTCGAATGAAGCCCCCTCGGAACAATCAAAGACCAATTCAAGTTGCCAAGATCATGATATACTGCGCCTCCCCCCGAGGCACGCCTAAATACCGGAACCATACAGTTAGGTGCTACTTCCCGCCAATAATTTTGATTCCTTCCTATTATCACACTTGCGGGGTTAACATAAAAAAGAAGAATCGCGTTATTTCCTCGCCAATATCTTACGAGGCATTCTTCGAAAGAAATTACATCAAGCGGGCTCTCTGCTAGAACTCTATATGAGCCAGCAAATCTAGGCATGCTTTTAATATATAAGAAAGTCCAGTGAATTCCAACGCATTTCTATCTCCAGCCTTATTAAACTAAAAGACCGCCCTCTAGGAGCGGTCTTTTATTGAAATGCAGGAGCTATTACCTGAATACCGGAGCTTTGCAAGCTCCTCTATTCTCTAGCTCGTGATAGCACTTGAGAGACTCTATATTTATTGAGCTGCAAATCCAGCAGCCTCGAGAGTTGACTGGAGTTCATCGAGAGTTGCCTTGACTGCATTAAGCTGGTCACGAGCGGCTGCGTAATCTTCCGCATCATTTGCTGCTTTTGCATTGACAATCTCTTCGTCAATCGCAGCGACTTTTGCATTGATATCTTTTACATTGAGCTTTGCCTTTACTGCCTTCTTTGTATCCTTCGATGCAGCTTGAGCGAGAGCCTGAACAGCGCCGTATTGAGCATCTACATCTGCAATTAGCTGCGCGACTTCATTTTTAACCTGTTCCATGTTTGTAGCTGCAGCATCTTTAGCATTCTTGCTTGCATCCGCAAAAGCTTTTATAAGGTCATTCGCCTGCTTGTAGGACTTTCCAGAGGTCTTGGCATCC
>MWDY01000108.1 GCA_002070755.1 Spirochaetes bacterium ADurb.Bin110
GCTCTTTGCTATATTCTATATTCGGCTTTGGCAAAAGAAAACGGAAAGCAGGTGGCTGCCCGATGGATCTATGCAAGTAGCCAACCAAATTTCCGTTTTACTTCTTCTAAGGCCTTTACGGGGAATTAGCTCAGTTGGTAGAGCGATAGGTTCGCAATCTATAGGTCAGGGGTTCGAATCCCCTATTCTCCATAAGGAATTACGTGATACTTGATGCTTGAAAAATAGCAATGTAACGGCGAAATGTAACGGAAACCGGTACAAACACAAGGGGGTTTGCAATGCCCCGATCAGCAAAAGCGGTCCGCTGGGAAATTTACCTTCGCCCTAACGCAAAACAAGGTAAGCCAGTCTACTATGTGCGCGCCGTTGACATTCAAACAAAGAAAGCTCTTCTAACCCGTTCCACTGGAAGCGATTCGCGGAAAGCAGCCCGTGAGCTTATTGCGAAGTTGTCAGCAAAAATGGATTTTAGCCGCCTCGCCGCGGCAAAAACCGGAAGCGTTGACGCGGCCTCTGCTGCACAAATGGAAAACATGTCGCTTTCGGAGTACTTTGTATTATTCTGGAATAAAGAAAAATCGTTCTACTTGCTGGCCCGTGCCGATTCTGGAAAGCCTTTATCTTCGGCTTATATCGCTGCGCAGTATGCAAATGTAAAAACGCATGCTGAACCTTTCGAGGGATTCAAAACAACGGCCCTGCGCGATGCAAACTTGTTTTTGATAGAAACCTATATTCGACATTTGCGGGCACAAGGTATATCGGGAAATGTGGTAGGCGATTGCCTGAACGCAATCCGCACACCGCTGTCCTGGGCAATGAAACGCGGTCTAGTGCTGGAGCCGTTCTCATTCTCTGGTATTATCCGCCCAAAAGAAACCTATAGAACGCGTGGCATGCTGACCCGTGATGAAATCTCAAAAATAATTGCGCTTGATGTGGCGGAAACGATCAAGCCGCGGCCTCGACTGAAAAAGGGAGAGACACACGGAACACCCGGCCCTATTGATCTGCGAATCAAGGTAGGAACCTTGCTTGCTCACCTGGGGGCAATGCGTGCAGGCGAGATTCGTGGCTTGCGATGGTCAGCGATTGATTTTGAAAAAAACAGAATAAGGATCGAACGAAACTTCGTTGAAGGCGATGGAGAAAAGGCCCCGAAGCGCGATTCCTTCGGCACCGTGCCGCTTGCGGAACCTATACGCGAACCTTTACAGGCCCTTCGCGCCCTTGCGTTCAAGCTGGGCAGATACAATGTGAACGAATATGTGCTGTTTTCACTAACGACAGCGAATAAGCCTATATCTATAAAGGGTCTGGAGCATGGCTATTCGCGGCTGTTGGAATGGATCGGTATTTCTCCTGAAGAGCAGAAAGCGCGACACTTGACTCTGCATGGGGGGCGACATTTCGCCGCCTCTTTGCTCGCCGACGAGATCGGCCCCTCCCTTGCCCGCAAGATAACCCGACACCGAAGCCTGCAAGCCTTCAAAGGGTACGATCATGAAAGTAGCGAGGCTCTAGAAGCTGCGAGAAAGGTTCTTGAATTCAAATCGAAGCAAGAAAAGACAACAGAATAGCTTCTTTCAAATATTGGTCATGCTATACATCCGTGTAGTGATTGATATTGACAAGGATTGCAAGCCATGATATATAATGATTATGTTACGGCCAAAAATGCCAGTCGAAACATTTTCGCGAAAATATGCTTCAATCCATTTTGATGCCGGCCATATTCTACACAATTATGCAGCAGATTTTTCAATTGTTTACTTAGGCGACGAAGACGAAGATACCAAGAAGTTCAACGCTACACCGCGCATACCTATTCGTGGCCTAATTCCTTTGGGGGTTGACCTTATAAATCCCGAAACGCTGAAGAAATTGCCAATAAAAAATCTGCAAGAGCTTCAAAATGAGAATTTGTATATCCATCGGTTTGATCTCCGTAAGTTGCGAAGCCGCTGTAATTTGTCGCGGGCAGATCTTTCGAAATTATTTGATATGCCAGCAAAAACAATTGCAAGGTGGCTCGCGAAAAGCAAAGCGGACACTGATATTATCCCCATCGAAAAAAATAGATTTAAAATTGTAGCTAGAAATTTATACTTTCAGGAAAAAATTGCCTCAGGCGAGTTCGGCATAGACCGTCCGGGGCTTTAAGTATAATGCGGATAACCGCAGGAATTGGCGGCAATTGCCAGCCTAAAGCTTGCGGCGCAAATTGCAGATAACAGGCAAGGCTGTCAGCTAAGACTGTTGTTCGCAATTTGGGGCATGTCCCCCGCGAATTTTCTCACCTACAACCGCAAAAGCGGCGTAGGTAGATTTTTTGCGGAGGCACATCATGCCTGAAGACATTAAAATTGCTTTTTCTGTCACTGAGGCCGCTAAAGCGGCCGGTCTATCCACAAAAACGTTATGGACCAAAATCCGATCGGGTGAACTTCGATCTGCACGCGTCGGTGCACGCGTCTTGATCCTTCAATCTGACTTGTCGCAATGGCTCAATAGTCTCGCCGACAATTCGGGGCGCATTGTTCGTACAGATCGTTCTGAATTTCTCAAACAGCAAAATCGCAAGCGCAGCGAGGCCACAAAATGACCGCGGCGGAAATAAAAAACCCACCGGCTGGAGGCGGGCTTGATGCAAGACAAATAACTTTAACTCCATATAGCATAATCAAAAAACAGAAAGCTGTCAAGGTGCAGATCATCCGCATGCGCCAGCGGCTGAACCTTGAGATCGAGGACTGGAGGCGCTTCGCCATTTTCACCGCACGGGTTTTCCTTGACTATGCGCCGGCGGAGATCCGCGCTCGATTCACTGGCCGACCTTCCGAGACGCCGCACGAGACTATCGAGCTAGCTGAAACATTCCTGCTTCTATACGCAATTGCCGAGGACTTAGCAACGGCTGCAGACGCGCCGTATTCCTTGGAGGAGCTTTGGCAGGCAGCGATAAAGCTGGCGGGGGTGGCATCATGAAAGCGCCTCTGCCGATCGAGGAGATCCTGCGGGGAATCTCCGCAAACGACATGCAGCCGGCTGCTGATGAGCTGCAAGAGCGAGTAAATGCTTTGTCAGAGATCGAGTACGAGCAAAAAAGAAAAGAACTGGCCGCGGAATATAATGTGCGAATTTCCGCGCTCGACCGGCTTCGTAAAAAGCCTGAAGCGCAAAAACAAGGCAAGGTGCTGAAGCTGGAAGATCCTATCCCTGCGCCTGATCCACAGGATGGCAGGCGGCTTCTTGATGATCTAACTGCGCAGATTGGGCGATTTATTGCCGCTGATGCTAGCAGTATCGACGCAATGGCCCTGTGGGCTGTATTTGCGCATATCGCTGACCGCGCCGCCGTTTGCCCAAATTTGGCCTTCGTGTCGGCGACAAAGGCCTGCGGCAAAAGCACGGCGCTCGATGTGGTATCGAGGCTTGTTCCGCGAGCGATCAACATTGCGAATATCACACCGGCTGCACTGTTCCGGGTGATTGAGGCCGCGCATCCTTCACTCATCATTGATGAAGCCGATACGATGTTCCGGCAGAATGAGGAATTGCGATGTTTATTGAACGCCGGTTTCACGCGAAGCGCCGCGCAAGTATTGAGAACCGTGGGCGACGACTACGAACCGCGAATGTTCACGGTATGGGCACCGAAGGCCTTTGCACTCATAGGCAGGTTGCCTGACACCTTGGAATCGCGTTCTGTCGTTATTCACATGCGCCGAAGGCTGCCGGATGAGGAGATCGAGCGGTTAAGGGCAGACCAAGACCAGGGCTTTTCGCAACTGCAATCGCGGATTTCACGGTTCGTTCTGGACAATGTAAAAGCGATTCTAAATGATGAGCCGGAGCTGCCGGAGGTACTAACGGATCGACAGGCCGATGTGTGGCGTGAGCTATTCCGGATCGCTGATATTGCAGGCGGAGGCTGGCCGGATCGAGCGCGGCGGGCAGCCTTGGAACTTTGCGCGAAAAGCGATGATGACGGCGACCTATCGATTCGGCTTTTGGCTGACCTGCAAACGATCTTCGCTGAATTGCCGGAACGGCACATGTGGCCTTCACAGACAATCGTTGATGCACTGAACGGCCTTGAGGAAGCACCGTGGGCTGAAATGAACAATTCTAAAGGACTAACAACGAACCGTCTTGCAAGGATGCTACAGCGATTCGAGATCCACACGAAGACTGTACGCACAGGAAACCGAACGCCGAAAGGGTATACGGCTGCATCCTTCGCCGATATATTCGCGCGATACTTACCAAACAACCGCAACACGCAACAAAACAGCGATAACTCTTTGCAGAATAGCAACATAAAATGTTGCGGAAATGTTTTTGTTGCGGATGGCAACCGCAACATTCATGAGAAAGGCTGCGATGACGACAGCATGGCGATCGATGAAGGAAGCCCTGCCGGAACAGCGGGAGGTGATGAACTCGGCATTTTTTGAAATGTTGCGGATTCAAACCGCAACCGCAACATAACCGCAACACGGATATTCCTCTGCATTATAAGTAAATATTCAAGAAATGTTTTGCGTTGCGGTTGCTTTAGAAAGGGGGTTGAAATGGAAAAAATAGACGATGGAAAGAAACAGGTACTACATAAAGAAGTTCTACGACACCGGAAAAGGATTCCCCCGCGCTGGCGTAAATTTGCGCAGGAGTATTTCTTGAGCGGCTTAAAGAATGCAACCGAATCGTATCGAAAGGCCTATGGCGATTCCGTGGAGGCGGCGCATATTTGTGCGGCTCAATTATTAGCGAAGCAGCGATTTCAAGAATATTTTGCCGAGTTTCTTGAAAAGCAATTAGGTGATGACAAGGCGGTCCTTGCGGCACAAGTCATTCAGAAGATGAAAGTCCGAGCTTTCTATGATCCCTCCGATATTATCAATGATGACGGCAGCTTACGACATAGCATGGAAGAGCTCTCGGAAATGGGCTTGAGCTATGCGATTGATGGCATTGAGCGGAGGATTACAAAACAGGGTGATGAGATTATAAGAGTCAGGCTTGCGGATCGGCAGGCAGCGCTCGAAAGTTTGGCAAAATATTTACGCTTGATCCAGCAAGGCAATAATGTTGAGATAAATGCGGAGAAATCGTATCAATTTGTCGTGATACAAAGGATGACGCCAGAAGAATGGGACAAATACTACGAACAGAAGATGCAGAAGATATATGGGACCCCCAGCCCCGACAAGCCGAAGCAATAACGAGTCCAGGCTTCGAGTTCTTCTTTGGCGACACGCCATGCCCTATATGGATTGAAATTGATAAAAAATTATAGAAGTTAAGTTTAATTAACAAATAAAAAGCCACGCAGAAGCGATAGCTCAATAAGCGATAGGTTGTCAATGCTATTTAATAGAAACGGCCTATAGGGGCTTCTGTTTGCCAGGGGGTGAAAAGAGTATGGCTTGCCTTCGGAAAACCTTGCTATGGTAGCCTATCAGCGACAGCGGGCAATGGAGAGCACAGGGTATTCGCAATATTCTGCTTGACAGCTGCTTCTGAAGGTGGTGTAACTATGCAAATACCGTTGGAGGAATTATCATAACTCTGCCGGCGAATAGACGATGACCTTTGACAGCAAGTAAATGGCGAATCTCTAACCTTGGATTTTTAAGGATTCAAATACAGGTACATTCTTCCATACTGAATAATCTTGCTTGATGTTATGGGATACTTCCTTTCTGATACAATTCCGGTAAGATTTGTGGAATCAATAAAATAGACGTTGCCGTCATCAAATCGGTCGAAGAGAGCGACATGGCTTATGATTTCATCTTCACCCATGAAGATAAGGTCTCCGGTTTTTGGATGGTCTACCAATGCACAGTATTTTGACAACCCTATAGCATTGGTGTCAGTAAAAGGCAGCGAGTATCCATAATCAGCGCTTGCATATTCATAGCACCGTATAACCAAGCCAGAACAATCAACCTTTATCTGTCGGGGCAATGGATCCTGGCTACCCCATTCATAGATAGTCCCTAATGCTTCGTATTTCTTTGCGTAAGCAAAAGCTGCTTTTCTGACCGTTTCAGGCGCTAAATAATAAGAGGTTTCTTTCAGCCATAGTGAGCAGGATGCTACAAGCATGATTACTACAAGGCAGAAAAGCCATTTCCCGAAAGCCATAGGGTTATTTTATCACTGTTTGCAATAGATGGTTGTGTGGGAAATTAGGAAACTTCATTTCGTGACATTGCAGGATATCTTGAAATTATTGATACCGCTTCTTGATAGAGGGTTTGGCAATGGAATCAAGGTACGATTCTTTATGGCAACCGGGTGGCGCTATGAATCGAACCGTTTGCACAAGAATAATAAAACACTCTTATAAAAGCAATTGTTTTGTTGGTAGCACATGTTCGATGCAAAATGTTCGCTTGAATTCCTCAAGCGATAAGCGATGTCCGCTAATGCTCTTTTTCCAATTTCTTTTAACAATGGTTCCTTCATGCTTCTTATCAGGATAAATGCACCCATTCAAATGAATATAAATCCAAGCCCAATATAGCTCCCGCTCAGGAACCAATCTTTTTTCTTCTTCAAAGAATTCAGGAGGATGTATTTTCATAATCCCATTAACTTCCCTACTAGGCACTCTTGTATGGACCAATTCATGAATAAGAATATACTCGATTACTTGCTCAGGTGTATCGGGATGGTTCAGCACGGAGTGCAAGAAAATGTCATGCTTATCATCATCAATGGAGATGCAAGCCAAAGGCTTTTGTTTTCGCTGTATCCAAACATGGATTGGTACGGTGGCCAGTTCGGGGAATCGATTAAGTGCCTTATGAAGTGTAACGTAGATATCAAAGCTGAAGAGCGGAAACTCCGGATTCTCGGAAGGTTTCTCAGTGAAAATGAATCGAGTCATTGCAGTTCCATTATTTCAATGATAGATCACTATTGATAAAGGATAAAACAGTATTTTATATGAGTGGATGTTAAAAGTAAAATCTCAGGCATCATCTCCCCCTGCATCTCTCCAAAGGCTATCTAATGCCTCAAGCATGTTGCTATCTTTTTCTATTCTTTTTAGGCGACGAATAGATTCTAAGACCTTGCGCTTAGGATAACGAAAATACGGATAGCGGTCATCGATGTACATTCCCAGCTGTTCTGCTTCTGTCCATGATTCGATTTTTGCGATCGCAAGGAAGCGGATATACTTATCCACTTCCTTATTTTCCTTGGCCAAACGACTCAACCATGGGCGCCTTCGATTTTTCATAATACGTTCTATTCTTGATAATTATAGGGTATTTCTAATAAAAGGTGCAACAAGCACAACAATCATAACCCAACAACCCCCTGGTTCAAGTAATGCTAATGCATCTATTCTTGCCTTGCCCATAGCATTTGCTGAAGAGCCGAGAAAAATAATGAATGAAGTCAGCTAATATTGTTTTGAGACAGCTTCATTGCTGTCAATCAGCTCAACAATATGCTACTATTCAAAGAAAGAGCGGATGGTAATATATGGTCAGACATATCAAGTCCAAACAGAGAGTTGCTGATCATGGCGAGGTGCTAACTGGCGAGCGAGAAGTCAACGCCATGCTCGACTTGGTAAAGCAGGAAACAGAACGGATCGATTCACGATTTCTTGAGCCTGCCTGCGGTACGGGCAACTTTCTGGTTGAAATCCTCAGAAGAAAACTGCGTATTGTAGAAGCCCGCTATGCAAAGAGCCAGATCGAATACGAAAGGTATGCAATTCTGGCCGTATCATCACTATATGGCATAGATATTCTGGAAGACAATGTACACGAATGCCGGGAGCGCCTCTTTGGCATTTTCGATGCTGAATACCGCCGCCTCTTCAAAGCAGCCGTAAAAGAAAAGTGCCTTGATTCGGCCAGATATATTCTTTCGTGCAATATCATTCACGGTGATGCGCTCTCCCTTAAAACCGTAGGCGACAATCCTCAGCCTATCACCTTTGCCGAGTGGTCACTGGTCAATGGCAGCTTGCTCAAACGGAGGGATTTTACGTTTTGGGACCTACTCGATCATGCGTCCGCAAAGGAGATGCCGCTCTTTTCCGATCTTGGAGAAGATGTCTTTATTCCAGAACCAAAGAGGGACTATCCGCCGGTACATTTTTTGGAGGTAGCTGATGCCTTTCGCAACAAGCTATAACCCTGATATTTTGACTTGTCTCGCCAATCTCTCAAGTGACGAAGTATTTACCCCGCCAACGCTTGCAAACCAGATGCTCGATCTTCTGCCTCAGGAGCTCTGGAGCGATCCCAATACGCGGTTCCTCGATCCAGCATGCAAATCTGGAGTGTTCCTGCGAGAGATCGCCAAACGTCTCGACAAGGGATTAGAAAGCCAAATCCCCGACAGGCAGGAGCGCATCAATCATATTATGAAAAATCAGCTCTTTGGAATCGCCATTACGGAGCTAACCGGACTCATGTCCCGACGCTCTCTATACTGTTCCAAAATCGCCAACGGCAAATATTCGGTCTGCACCGCCTTCGATAACCCACAGGGCAACATCCGCTTCAGGCGAATCGAGCACACGTGGAAGGATGGCGTCTGTGCATACTGCGGAGCGAATCAGGCAAACTATGAGCGGGGCGAGGAGCTTGAGACTCATGCCTATGAATTCATCCACACCGAAATGCCAGAGGAGATATTCAATATGAAATTCGATGTCATCATCGGCAATCCGCCGTATCAGTTGAGTGATGAAGGCGATAAAAATGAAAACGTGCGAGTTCGTGGTGGCGCAATTCCAATATACCACAAGTTTGTTCAACAAGCTAAAAAACTAAATCCGAGATTCTTGTGCATGATTATTCCAGCACGATGGTTTTCTGGAGGACGTGGACTGGACAGCTTCAGAAATGAAATGTTAAACGATAAGCGCTTGCGTATAATAGTTGACTATCCAGTCTCCTCCGAATGCTTTACTGGAGTAGAAATAAAGGGTGGTGTTTGTTATTTCTTATGGGATAGAGACAACGTTGGCTTATGTGAAGTTCAAACGATTCGAAACAATACAAAATCAGTAATGAGCAGACCATTGCTAGAAGAAGGTAGCGATATTTTCATTAGATATAATGAAGCAATTTCTATTTTAAGAAAGGTATTGGTTAATAAAGAAAAGTCATTTATCGAATATGTAAGCTCGGAAAAACCATTTGGATTTAGAACTTTTTATGAAGGCAATTCGAGACCTTTTAGCAATTCTATCAAACTCTATAAAAGAAATGGCATAGGCTATGTTAAACTGAATGATATAACCGAAAATAGAGATTGGGTTGATAAACACAAAGTTTACATTACTATGGCTTACGGAGCAGGAGAAGATTTTCCTCATCAAATTATCAATATACCATTTTACGGTGCTCCAAATACCTGCTGCACGGAAACATACTTAGTTATTGGCCCATTTCCAACAAAGGTCATCGCATTAAATGTTATAAGCTATTTAAAAACGCGATTTGTACGGTTTATGATTTTACTGCGAAAGAACACTCAGCATGCGGCTAAATCGGTTTATTCATATGTTCCTATGCAAGACTTCAGTGAACCCTGGACCGACGAAAAACTCTACAAAAAGTACGGCCTCACACCTGAAGAGATCGCCTTTATCGAATCCATGGTCCGTCCGATGGATGCTGACACGGAGCCAAGCGATGAGTAAGGAATTTTTTCCTCAGCGCCTTGAGGTAAAGCCCACCATCTATGCCTACGAGCTTGTGAATGTTCCTACCCATAGAGGACTACTCAAGGTTGGCTACACTACCCGGGATGCCCGCGAACGGGTCCGCGAGCAAGTCGGTACCGCTGGTGTGCAATACCAAATCGTTCTTGAAAAACCCGCCATGCGCCACGATGGCACGGTTTTCACCGACCATGAGGTGCACCACATGCTGCGCCTCAATGGCATCCAGAAAGACCAGGGAGAATGGTTCCGCTGTACGATCAAAGACGTTGAGGCAGCTATTCGGGCTGTCAAAAACGGCCAGCTTAACATCGAAAACCGTTCTATTGATTTCAAGATGCGCCCTGAGCAGGAAGCGGCAGTGGAAAAGACCGCTGAATATTTCTTAAACTGGCGTAAAGAGAAAAGCAATCATAATAAGCCTGCACATTTCCTGTGGAACTGCAAGATGCGCTTCGGCAAAACATTTGCGGCGTATCAGCTGGCCAAAAAGATGGGCTGGCAGAAAGTGCTCATCATGACCTTCAAGCCAGCAGTGCAGAGCGCGTGGGAAGAAGATTTGCTTTCTCATGTGGATTTTGAAGGCTGGCAATTCATTAAGCCAGGCGGCTTAACCTATGAAGAGGCAGACAAGACCAAACCCATCGTCTGTTTCGGTTCGTTCCAGGACTATCTGGGCCGAAATCCTTCTACAGGCGGTATCAAAACAAAAAATGAATGGGTTCATGCAACCAACTGGGACTGTGTAATATTCGATGAATACCATTATGGAGCGTGGCGGGAAAGCGCAAAGGATCTCTTCGAAGCAGAAGAGAAAGAGGCAGAATATTGGGAAGGCAAGGAGATGGAGGACTTTGATGAGGACATTCTTCCCATCACCACTGACCACTACCTCTACCTTTCCGGCACGCCATTTCGTGCGATTGCGTCGGGCGAGTTTATTGAGGAGCAGATCTACAACTGGACCTACTCCGATGAGCAGCGTGCGAAAGAAAGCTGGAAGACACCGAATAATCCTTATGCTGCCCTGCCGCGCATGGTACTCATGACCTACCAGCTGCCGGATTCGATCCGCGAGATCGCGTTGAAGGGCGAGTTCAACGAGTTTGACCTGAACGAGTTCTTTCGCGCCGAAGGAATCGGTAAAGAAGCACGATTCAAGTACGAAAACGAAGTGCAGAAGTGGCTCGACCTTATTCGTGGCTCATTTTTAGAAACCACGGTTGATAATCTGAAAATGGGCGCCAGAAAACCGCCGTTCCCCTTCTCCGATGCACGGCTTCTCAATGTGCTGACGCACACGCTATGGTTTCTTCCCAGCGTAGCGTCTTGCTATGCCATGCGAAACCTTATGGAACAGCGGCAGAATAAATTCTATCATGATTACAACATTGTAGTGGCTGCCGGCAATGCTGCTGGAATAGGAGTCGCGGCACTGGAGCCAGTACTGAAGGCGATGGATGCCCCTCTCAAGACTAAAACCATTACGCTTACGTGCGGGAAACTCACGACAGGCGTTACGGTTAGGCCATGGACTGGCATTTTTATGCTGCGCAACTCTTCCAGCCCAGAGACCTATTTTCAGGCTGCATTCCGCGTACAGTCGCCATGGACGCTCAAGAATCCTGACGGGTTGTCTCCGAATGAAGAGCTGATTCTCAAAGAAGAATGCTACGTTTTCGACTTTGCGCCTGATCGAGCCCTCAGGCAGATTGCCGATTATGCATGCCGCCTGGATGTGAACGAAACCAATCCCGAGAAAAAGGTCGAGGAGTTTATAAGTTTCCTGCCAGTGTTGGCCTATGATGGCAGTTCGATGAAGCGAATCGATGCGGCAGGCATCCTCGATATGGCGATGAGTGGCACCACCGCTACATTGCTTGCCCGCCGTTGGGAGAGTGCGCTCTTGGTAAATGTAGACAACGACACGCTACGCCGGCTTATGAGCAATGAAGAAGCCATGCGAGCGCTGATGGGCATTGAAGGCTTCCGTAACCTTAACCAGGACATCGAGACGATCATCAACAAGTCAGAGGCGGTGAAAAAGCTTAAGCGAGAAGCTAATGACCGTCAGCTTTCCCGGAACGAGAAAGAACAGCTCACGGAAGAAGAAAAAGAATACAAGAGCAAACGCAAGCAGATTCAGGAAAAGCTCATAAAGTTCGCAACAAGAATTCCCACTTTTATGTATCTGACAGACTATCGTGAACGAACCCTCGATGATGTTATCACCCAGCTAGAACCGGGACTCTTTAAGAAAGTGACTGGATTGACAGTAAAGGATTTTAAGCTCTTGAAAAGTCTTGGTTTATTCAACAGCGCACTCATGAACGATGCGGTCTATAAGTTTAAGCGCTATGAAGATGCCAGTCTGCGATACATTGGTATCGATAAGCATGAAGGCGAAGACATCGGACTGTATAACACAGTCTTAAGCAAGAAGGATTATGAATCGACATTCATAAATATCGCTGTTGAATCTTGATGGGACTAATAGTGTTATAAGTATTTTTCAGATAAAGCATAGCGGAAGCTTAGAGAGCAAGGAGTGATTTTTTGCTTTAAGGAAAGAGACATGAAGCGCCGAGGATTAAAAAGTACCACAAGCCTACATACAACAAGTGTAGCGAGGGGGGAATTTTATCAGCGACAGCGGGCAGTTTTGCTACTTCACTGACTTGGAGTGATGCAGCGATACGCCTTCACACTTTTGAAAATCATACTACAAGCCTGGCATGGACAAGGATACAAAGCTTATTTTGCTTTCGCCTGTTGAAGTGCGAGAACTTGAAGCCATGGTGCTGGCAATGGAGCGCATAGCGAAAGGGATCTGCGACATTCTGGCAAGTCGGCAGGAAAGCGAAAAGGAAACTCGTCTATGGCCTGCAATTTCAAAATATGGGCAAAATAGGGATGCATGCTCTTGACGATGCGACAATAGGGTACAAAAATAAAAATACAGAGGGGAAGATGATGAAAAAATACTTATTTGTTTTTGCATTGCTGCTTTGTGTAGGAAGTCTGTTTGGACAAGACTTATTCAGCATTGCTGTAAATGGGACTCCAGAGCAGATTCAAGCTGCAATCAACGCTGGGGCAGATGTGAATGCCCACAATGATAAAGGTAGGACTGTGTTGATGTTGGCGGCTGCTAATAATCCGAATCCCGAAGTCATTACTACACTTATCAAGGCTGGTGCAGAGGTGAATGCACGCGATAAAGACGGCATAACCGCTTTGATGTTGGCAGCTGGGGATAATGAGAATCCAGAGGTTATCAATGCCTTACTGAATGGTGGGGCAAAACTAGATGATCGTGATAGATTCCCAGGAATGACCGCATTGATGTGGGCAGCTTCGTCTAATCAGAATCCCGAAGTCATCACCACCTTGCTCAACGCCGGGGCAAAACTAGATGATCATGATATAATGGGGCAAACCGCTTTAAAATTGGCTGCTTCCTGGAATCAGAACCCTGATGTTGTTAAAACTCTAATTCAAGCTGAATCAAAGCTAAATGATCTAAGAGATGTTTCCTCTGTTGCCTTGATGAAAGCTGCTTGTTACAATAAAAATGCTGAAGTCATCAAAGCAATTCTTAATATTGGTATAGATGTGAATTCCAGAGAAGATGTAGTCGGCAAGACTGCATTGATGCATGCAGCTTCGTCTAATCAGAATCCCGAAGTCATCACCACCTTGCTCAACGCCGGGGCGAATGTAAATTATCGAGATATAAAAGGAATGACCGCTTTAATGTGGGCAACTAGCAATGAGAATCCAGAGATTATTGCAGCGTTACTTAAAGCTGGTGCAAATGTGGACGATCGCTGTGAGGGTGGCTTGACTGCCTTGATGTTTGCAGCAGAAACAAAATTTGGGAATCCCGATAATATTCTATTGTTGCTCAAGGCAGGCGCAAATGCAAAATTAAAGTCCGATGAAGGCAAAACCGCCTTTGACTATGCAAAAGATAATCCGAAGATTAAAGATACCGCAGCATACTGGGCATTGAATGAGGCGAGATTTTAGTATTTAAAAGCAGACTATAAGCATTAAAGATCAAGAGGGGAAAGGTATTAGCTTCCACTATAAGCCTAAGATCAAATTGATATGTATGCGAAGACATTGCGTGAGCTTGACAGAAGCGATATTAAAGCCATGATCGAGGATGTTAGCCGGATGGCTGACTGGCTGGATGTGATGAACAAAAAGCGGCTTACTGATGATCAGGGACTCAAGATGGAACTCGCAGGGGTGATGTGCCGGCTTTCTTCGAGCGCATCGATCCTTGAGGGGAATCTAGTTGTGAGCATCGAGGTTTGACAGGGAGAGAGTGGCACAATGGCGGTCAAGGACGAGGTAGATTAAGCACCGCCGGGTGCGCTGACGAATGCCAGCGCTTTTTTGTTCGCAATGAGCACTTGGAAAGGCAAAAAAATATGAGGAAAGAGCGCTTTTTTGCAGGTTTTGTACGAAATATGTAGGAAACCTTTTTTTGTGTGCAAAATATTGAACAATATCAAGGAAATTTGCAACTACAGCAAGGCAGAGTCCCCGACTTGGCTACTTTCATGCAGGTTGTGTATAGCAGGCTGGTAAAATTGAGAGCATTACGAAAGGCATTCGCGACATACTAGCAGGAGCGAAAGCGAGCGAGTATGAATGAAGGCATTCGCTTCGGCTTCCGCTTTTGATATTTCCGCCGTTACATTTAGCGCGTTATACGACATAAGAACTGTGTAACGGAAAAATGTAACGGAAACCCTTGCAAACACTACTTCAATAGCGTACAATTGGAAGCGATAACAAGGGCAGCCTGTTAGGCAAAAACCCTTGAAAGACAAGCGGTTCCCGATGCCGTTGCAATACTATTCCATTATCTTATAAGTAATTACTTAGATTCGCAATCTATAGGTCAGGGGTTCGAATCCCCTATTCTCCATTAACTCTGGGACGAAAACAAGGGAGCATATTCTACTCCTCGGTCGGCGTTCTCTATCGCTCAAGAGCTTGAGCTCGATGCGAAAAAGTACCCTTACAACTCGATATAATGAGCCCATCTGTCTGGACAGATGGGCTCATTATAAACAGCGTTGTACAGGAATGCCGTAATATTTCCATTATCTCTAAGCCAAGCAGATATAATTGCGCAACTTTTTCTGCCACAACATTAGTTATGCCT
>MWDY01000109.1 GCA_002070755.1 Spirochaetes bacterium ADurb.Bin110
ACTTTTTGATTATAGCTTTCATACGGGAAAGTGACTTGCTCGACCTTTATGCCAGGATTTGCTGACTCAAACTTTTTTATCAGCTCATCCATTAGCTTTACTTTGGATTCATAATAGTACTGCCAATAGGTAATGGTCACAGTTTGCGCACTGGATGCAATAATCAAGACAGAGACCATCAGAAAGAAAAGAAACTTTCTTTTGTTTTTCATACAGACCTCCTTAAAAGACATAAATGGCTAGCAAAGATGCACATTTATTATTTTATATTTATATCATGCCACAGAAAAGATTGGCAAGCTGACTTTGAAGATAAGCAGCAATCTTTGATTTTGAGTTTCCATAGAAGAATATGTGTGAATCGCTCGTTTTCAAAGAGAGGGCGCACCAATAAGGGCTGTTCCTTTAGAAGCATGGCTTCAGCGTAAGCCCCCCAAAGAGAGCGCGCTCTCCAAAAAGGGTGGGCTTTTTTGAGAGTCCCCTTTCTAAAAAAGCGTAAGTTGAATATCCTTTGGCTTGGGAGGCATGCGGCGTTCGATAAGCGGCACAAGCTCCTCGATTTCAGATAGAAAGCGGCTTGGAGGTAGGCTAAGTTTGCGTCCAAAAAGGCGCCGCGAGCGGGCCCAGGAGAGGTAGAGTCCAATGCGGGCTCTAGTCATAGCCACATATAGGAGCCTGCGCTCTTCTTCGATTCGTTCTTGAGCCTCAGTATCGGACTCGCAGCCCATCTTCGGCTGCTCAAAAAGTGTAAAGGGAAGTAATCCATCTTCAAGGCATGGAACAAAGACATAGTCGAACTCGAGGCCTTTTGCAGCGTGGATAGTCATTAGAGAGATGCACTCGCTGTTCGCTTCATAGCCATCTTGAGGGTTTCCAAGAGCTAGGTCGTCTAGAAAGGATGAAAGGTCGTTATATAGCGAGGCTTGGGCTATAAGGCGCTCCAACGAAGACGAATACGAAGACGAAGACGAAGACGAATATGAAGACTCATGATCAGTGAAGGCGGTTGCTTTGGATTTCTTTATGGTTTTTTTGCTATTCAGGAATTCTATTGCGAAGCGAACTGCATCTATCGGGTTTTTGATCATGCTGGCGTCTAGAGAATCCGTTCGAATCGAAGTTCGCAAGAAAATGAGCACTGATCTAGCGGGCTCTTCTTCCCACCAGGGTTTATCTCCGATAAATCGATAGGGTATGCCATGGTCGATGAGGGCTTTCTCTATAGGAGGAGCGAGCGCTGATGTGCGGATGAGGATCGCGCATTCGCCAAGACTCGAGAGGGTAGGATGCTCTCTTGTACCGGATATATTCGCGCGATTGCCGCTATCTGCAGAAGCAATTTCCGAAGACCCTGCGACACCAGAATCGATTGCAAAAAAGCCAGTGCCTCCAATTAGGCGATCTATCTCGCGAGCTATGCTTTCGGCCTCTGATGCATCGGTTGGAAATTCAGATCTCGAAAGCGCAACTTCGGTTCCAGAGCCACTAAGATCAACATCTACAAGCCTACCAGCCGCGGCCATAATTGCTGGTGCACAGCGAAAGCTTTTCAGAAGTCTATATACGGCGGCACCCGGATAGTCGATGATAAAGCGCTCGATGAATCGTTTGTCAGAGCCTCGAAAGCCATAGATGGCCTGGTTTGGGTCGCCAATTACATAGAGCTCTCTTGCATAGCGCTCTTCAGAGTTGTGATCAGGCACAAGAAGGCGTATCAGAGCATATTGAGCAAAGTTGACATCTTGATATTCGTCTACGAAGATGGCGCGGAATCGTTTGCGATACGACGCGAGCAAGGCTGGCCGAGCCGATAGAAGTCGAACGGTGCCGGCTACAAGATCGTCGAAATCGAGGGCGTGAGCTTGCTTGAGCTGGTCGCGATAGCGGGCATATGCGAGCTCCAGTTCGGGGTCAGGTCCATTAGATGGCGAACAGCCGAGTTCGGCAGCCAATTCGGCGAGGCCAGCCGGAGAGCTTGGGCCAAGGCGTGGTCTCTCGTCGCCTGGAAGAAGGAGAAAGCGTTTGCGCTCTTCGACATATGAGGCAAGGCGCTTGATTTTGCGGGAACGCAAAGCTGGAGTGGTAGGCTCGGAAGGCAAATTGAGGCCTAGAATATTGGAAGATGATGGCCCTAGCAAGCTGCTGGCTTTTTTTTGCTCCTTGCCATCTTGATCGGATTCAACTGCCGATTTTAAAAAGGTAAATCTCTCTTCTTCATTTAGCACTACGAAGTCCTGCGGAAGAGAGGCCTCGGCTGCATGTTCTCTCAAAACTGAAAGACAAAAAGAATGAAAGGTCTTTGCGGTGATCTGCGCTGCCTTCTCCGCTCCGACAGCCAGTTCTATGCGCCTTCGGAGTTCGGCTGCAGCTTTGTTTGTAAATGTGATTGCGAGAATCGACGATGGGTCTAGGCCCTGTTCTACAATGCGAGCGATACGAAGAGCAAGTATAGCCGTTTTGCCTGTGCCAGGGCCCGCTATGACAAGGGCTGGTCCTCCATAGTGATCGATGGCCGCTTCTTGTGCTGGGTTGAGCTGGAAGGATGTCTTGACGGAATTACTACGATTAGGAGGATTGGGAGCATCTTGCGCTTTCTCTTTGCCTTTTTGAGGGACGGAGGTTGTAGACGAAGTCATATGACTTTCTTTGCTCTGTTCTTCTGCCGGTTTCTCGAATTGCTCGCTAGTCTCTATTCCTTCATCGAATAGTTCTGAAGGTGCTTTTTCTTCGATAAAAAGGCTCTGTTCCGCCTTTGCTTCGATCCTCTCTCCGGGCGCAAAAACGTGTATTATCCCATATTCTCCATCGTATCCAGGCTTTATCGAGACTTTGCCAGATCTCATTCGTCCTATGGAGAGAGCTAGAAGCTCGCCTGAGAGTCCGACAGTATGGATTGCCTCGATTTCTTCTTCGCTCTTGTCCATGAGAAGAGCAAACTCACTGTCAGCTTTTTCTATGATACCGCGGTAAGCAGATGCGACTTTTTTGGAATTGCTTCCGGTGCCGAGAAGCTCAGCCAGCAGCTCTGGCAATGGTATGAGAGACCAATAAGGTCGGCGATTTGTACCTTCCCAGTCTGCAGGGCAAGGAGCTGTTTCGTCCACTGGCCGATCGGCAAGCTCTGTGACACGGCGCATGACTCCAGGCGTAAGAGGCTTGCCGCAGACCGGGCAGTGCCCTTCAAGCTTTGCGCTTTCAAGAGGGGAAAGAACGACGCCACATGTTCGGTGGCCATCATAGTGGTATTTCCCTTCCTGAGGGAAGAATTCGATTGTACCTGCAACCTTTCCCCGCGCTTCTCCTCGAGTGAGTCTTCTTCCTGTAAGCGCTTCAGCAAGGCCATCAAAAGAATTTTCCATTTCGAAAATAGTTGCCTCGCGGCCCAGATTTTCGGGTGAATGCGCATCCGAATTAGAGATGATGGCAAAGCGATCCAGACTGCTCACAGCCCAGTTCATCGGAGGGTTGGAAGACAATCCTGTCTCTATTGCGCCAATTCGAGAGCTGAGATCTCCATAGCACTCCTCGATGGAATCGAAGCCTGAACGAGCTCCCAGCGCAGAGAACCATGGTGTCCAGATATGGGCGGGTACAAGAATCGAACGCTCATCCGCGTCCAGAAGCAAAGCGAAGAGGTCACGCGAATCCAGACCGAGTATAGGTCGTCCGTCGGAAGAAATGTTTCCTATCCGTGCGAGTCGCGCTTGAAAGGCGGCCGCGGCCTTAAAATCCGGCAATATTACGACATGATGGACTTTTCTGGTTTTGCCATCTCTCGCGTAGATTGTGCTTATTTCACCAGAAAGTACAAAGCGAACGGGGTGGATGGCGTTTACGACGGGCTCTAACGGTCTTGGCCTATTCCTATGCCCAGTCCGAAACCAGTTATCCGGCAAGGGTATATCTTTCGATAATCCTTCGCGCACATCAGGATCAGGCAGTCCAGCCGTCAGCGCCTCGCCCGAGTCGAATTCTTTCCTAACTGAATCCTTGAGCCGAAAGAATCCGCCTTCGGTAGGCTCGAGCTGCTCATTGAGTTCGCCGAGCCAAGCTGGGTGCGTGCAATCTCCTGTCCCTACAAGATTTATCCCTTTTATCCTGGCCCAGCGTTCAATGTAGGGCAAGGTCAGCTTAGGGCTCGTAGCGCGAGA
>MWDY01000110.1 GCA_002070755.1 Spirochaetes bacterium ADurb.Bin110
ATATATTCGGTTCCATAGGGAGGACCAAGCAAATATTGAAACTTGTCGTTTGGTCCTGGAAATTGCATTGCCTCGCCTGCGCGTATTTTGCCCGAACCACCAAAGCGGTTCGGCCAGATGAGCTGAGCCACGCCATTGACATCTACATGGTAAATTTTAAGGTAGGCATCCTTGTTCGAAGTCAGGTAGAGCTTGAGCCGTTCGCCATTTCGATAGACGGCTCCTACACCCCGATCCGTAGATAAGCTGAGCTGAAAATCTGACATTGCATAGGTTTGACTACCCAAAGACGGACTGCCTGATACTTGGCTTACAGAACCCGGTACAAGCTGGCTCAAACTTACCGCCGTCTCTAGAGCCTTGATGGAAGGCTCAACAGAAACATCGGCTGGCAAAATTCCCTTCTTTACGAGATATCTGGTTTCGCTTATCAACGCACCCGTCGCAAGATCCGTTAGGGAAAGAGTGGTCAGAACTCCATCTCCATCTCGAATATACTTTCCATATAGAATCGAATCCGCACGATCCTGCCCAAAGAAAACCGCATATTGCTCGCGAATTGCCGGATCCATAGCCGCCGCTACCTGTTTGTCGAAAAGCTTCATCTTTGATGTGCGACCGAGCGCAAGCCGAAGTTCATCCTCGAACCATCGCGCAAAGGGCGTAGGAAGCTGCGTATCGGCATAGGTAAAGCTGCCCAGCGCGACCTGCACGGAAGGTAGGTAATGGTTGTCGAGCATGTGATCGAGCAATGCAGCTAGGGCAGTGCTGTCGTTCGTAGGCTGTTCTGCGAGTATCTGCTGTGCTTGAGGGCTTGGGGTCTGCTGAGAATCAGCAAACTTAACCGGAAAGCTTATAATAAATGCAGATAAAAGAAAAACTAAGATTCTAAACCAGGATTTTCTTCGCATAACCTTAGTCCATTAAAATGATAAATATAGTATAGCATGATTTTATTTTATCAGAAATAAAGAGGAAAGAGGGAAAGGAAGCATTCAGAATAATTGATGAGTCATCTGAAATATACGAAATTTAAGGTATACGACATCAATATACTCGAATACTCTAGCATTACTCCACTCCCAGCACATACTGCATAATCAGATTTTCGAGATATTCTTGCTTGCCGGATGTGCGACCGATTTTTTCAGCATTGGGAGAACTTGCCGTAGAGGCAAGCTGAGCAAGTTCTTCGAAACCAAGATGACCATCTTCGAAGCGTTTGCCAATATCGCTATCGAAGGATGAATAGCGCTGACGGATAAAGGCATCGAGTTTCCCATCCTCTATTATGCGATGCGCGGCAAGAAGACCGGCCGCAAAAGCATCCATGCCACCAATGTGTGCTTCGAAGAGGTCGGCAGGATCGACTGAATTTCGGCGAATTTTAGCGTCGAAATTAAGGCCGCCTGTCACAAAGCCGCCTGCGCGCAGAATTGCAAGCATGGCAAGCGTTGTATCGTAGACATTTATTGGGAACTGATCGGTATCCCAGCCATTTCTGGGATCGCCTCGGTTCGCGTCGACCGAACCGAATATGCCGAGTGAAGATGCGGTTTCCAGTTCGTGGTTAAAATCGTGGCCCGCAAGCTCTGCGTGATTAGCCTCGATATTGACGCGGAAGTCCTTTTCGAGACCATAGGCGCGCAGGAATCCTGCAACAGTCTCCACATCAAAATCGTATTGGTGTTTCGTGGGTTCCATGGGTTTTGGCTCTATATAGAACATTCCCTTGAAACCATGAGCCCGTCCATAATCCCGAGCCATGGACAAAAATCTAGCCAGGTGATCCTTTTCGCGCTTGAGGTCTGTATTTAGAAGTGTCATATAACCTTCTCGGCCACCCCAGAACACATAGCCCTGACCGCCCAACTCGATTGTAGCATCTATCGCTGCCTTGACCTGGTTGGCAGCATAAGCCACAACCTCTAATTCGGGATTCGTTGCAGCACCATTCATATAGCGCGGATGCGTAAAGAGGTTGGCGGTACCCCAAAGAAGTCGGACTCCCGTCGCTTTCTGACGTTCTTTGGCAAGTTCTACCATGTGAACAAGGTTTTTCTCGCTTTCGTTTGGATTCTCGCCTTCGGGCGCCAGATCTCGATCGTGAAAACAATAAAAATCCGCTCCGATTTTGGTGAAGAATTCGAAGGCCGCATCTAACTTGTGCTCATGGGCTTCCATTATTGTGCTAGCATCGCTTATCCATTGATGGATATGGGTAGCAGCCCCAAACGGATCGCTACCATCCGCACCGAAACTATGCCAGTATGCAATAGCAAAGCGTAAATGTTCTCGCATGGTTTTGTCGCCAACTTTTCGCTCTGGTTCGTAATACTTGAAAGAAAGAGGATTGTCGCTCTTAGGACCTTCATAGCGAATCTTTCCAATACCTTGGAAATATTCTTTCTGTCCAACAAAATATTCTGCCATTCGCTTTTCCTTTCCGGAATTGTTCTTCTCCATACCATCCTATCTATAGAGAGGAGTCAGCGCTCCCAAATATTTCTCATATTCGGCATAGGCTGCTTCATATTTCGTAACCTTAAGTTTTTCGGGCTCGACATTGGAGCCTCCATCGAAGCTCACATGCTCATCGACTATCGTTTCAATTTTCACAGGCTGAGAGCTCTGATTGCATTCGTAGCACCAGAGAGCCTGGAGAGCAGCACCTAGGGCCGCCGCCTCTTCTTCTTTTGGAACGTGCACTAACAGGCCTGTCACATTTGCCGCAATTTCGCGCCAAAGAGCACTTTTCGCTCCGCCTCCCGTAAGCCTTATCTCGCATGCTGGAAATCCAAGTCTTTTGAAAGACTCGAGGCCAATTCGCATTCCGAATATCGCAGCTTCCATCGCCGCCCTGACGATATTTTCCTTTGAAAAATTAGTAGCGGTTCCTCCGAGGATGCCTGCCTTCCCCTGTGGCAAGTTTGGAATTCTTTCGCCATTGAAAAAGGGCAAGACCACAATGCCTTCGGCTCCAATTGGCGCCATAGCCGCGCTATAATTCATGTCCTCTATGCTCATGCCAAATAGCAAACGGATCTGTTCGCTTGCCACTGTACAATTCATTGTGCAGAGAAGAGGAAGCCATCCACCAGTGGAAGAACAAAATGCCGCAAGCTTTCCTTCGGGGTCGACGAGTGCGCTACTCGAATAGCCATAGAGTGTTCCGCTTGTTCCAAGACTCATAGTTAGGCAACCATCGCGAACCGTGCCGGTACCGATGGCGCTCATCATATTGTCGCCACCGCCCGCGGAAACGAGCGTTCCTTCTGGAATTCCAAAACGATTCGCTGCCTGTGCGCCGACCCTCCCTGCCGGGGTAGAAGGCTCGATCAAGGCTGGCAAATAATCGACCAGGTTCAGATCGATGAGATCACATATACGGTGCGACCATGTCCGCTTTCGCACATCGAAGAGAGCGGTTCCGGACGCATCTCCATATTCGGTAAGATAGCTACCTGTCAAAAGGAGATTGATGTAATCATGTGGCAAAAGAACATGTCTCAGGCGTTTGTAATTCTCTGGCTCATGTTTTTTCAACCAATAGATCTTTGGAGCGGTGTATCCGGGCAACATTAGAAGCCCAGTCTCTGCCAATAACTCTTCTTCTCCTCCGACAAGAGCCGTTAGCTCCTCGCACTCTTCAGCCGTGGATGTATCGTTCCAAAGCTTAATGGGTCGAATTGCTCTGCCATACTCATCTATGGGTACGAATCCATGCTGTTGCCCCGAAACGCCAATTGCCACGATTGTCGCACGCAGTTGGGGCGAAATCGAACCAAAGCAAGTGCACAGCGCTTCCTCATACCAAGAAGCGAGCTGCTCTCTGGTCCCGTCATTCTTTGCGATTATCGAAAGGGGAGCTTGAGTTTTGGCGACTATTCGCCTAGTTTCGGGGTCATAGAGGATTACCTTGCAGCTCTGTGTGCCAAGATCTATACCACACA
>MWDY01000111.1 GCA_002070755.1 Spirochaetes bacterium ADurb.Bin110
TGAAAAGTGTGAATATGCTCGTGCGCTAGGTGTACACCCGAGTCGCTTCTCTATACATCATCTAACCGTCAATTCTAAAGTCCCACGTACCTTCCAGAATCCTCTCTTTGCCTCAAACTATCTCGACAGAGAGCTTAGAAAGGATCTTGCTGACCATCGCCGCGAGACAGTGTGCTTTCCCAGGAATGTCGCGAATATGCTGAATCGCCTTGTCGTATACTTAGGCTGGCACAATTATGAAAAACATTACAGGATTGCTAAGCATATCTTTCTGACGCATGCTGAAGTAGCTGGTATTGAAAGAAATGCGATTTGCAAGGCTAGAGAATCACAGTTCAAAGAGCGTGCATTCCTAAGCAGAATAGGATTGTCGATTCTTGAAAGAAGGCTATGGCTTAGGAGTTTCTCAACTCCACTTAAGAGAAAAGCTGAGTATGTACCTTTCTATGCTTATGCATGAAAAACACTCCTAGCAGATTGCCAAAGCAATATACACAAGGTTCGTAGCAGTATTCTTGCCTTCCTAATAGGCTATCTTTTCAAGGCCTGCCTTTTTCTTTTTTGCCTATATCATGCCGCTGGCCCAAAGTGCTTAAGCATAACAAGCGCATCTGTACTGCTTGTGTTCGTGATGAGCACACCTTCCTTAGCGGCTTTGTCTGTGACAAATAGTTCGTCCTGCGTTATTTGTCCAAAGCGAATCATCGCCGGAGATTCGATAGACAATTTCCCAAAAGTGCCATGGCCTTCGATGACAATTGCACCATAGGGCCCCTTATCTTTGATTAGCACAGAACGGCCTGGTAATATGGTCAGCTCTTTTGCGGAGAAGTATTCGCTCTTATAGACGATATCGTATTCCTCGTAGCCCTGTCCGCGCATTTCTTCAAGGGGCTTTACAGGCTTTGGTTCCATGAATCTATGCTCAAAGAAGAGTGGGTCAGTGTTGAGATCCCAATCGAGAAGCTCGATATAATAGTCGAGCTCATCTCTTTTATCTTTAGGAATATTATTTTGCAGCAATTCCTTCGCGGTATATGTGTTCCACACGATATTTTGAAACATTGCTGAGACATCCGACGCTTTCTGGGGTTCATAGGTCAAAAGTGAACCAGGAGCATGCAAAATCCCAGGAGGCACATCCCACCCTGTTCCTAGCTGAAGCAAATAGGCTCGCGAAAGTGCAAGAATATTGTTATCACGCTTTTCCCAATCTGCAATGCAGGCTTTTATTTGATCCTTAGTCGTACCCGGGTTGAGGCCAAAGAAAGTATAGGGGAAGGCACCTCCGTGATTATTGAGCTGTGCAGGGAAATAATAGGACTCAGGTTTACCTAATTGTCCTATGTGAGCAGCCATCTTGTCTGTATGGTGCAGATGAAAGGGCAAAGGGCCCAGATTATCGAAGAATTTTGAATAAGCTCGCCATCCGCCATATTTTTTCATGATCTTGTCGCCAAGGATTTCATTGCCCCAAATTTCAATAGCATCCTTAAGGAGTACATGGTGAGTTTCATCGACCCAGATAAATGAGAGACCTTCGTCGGTTGTTGTGAGAGGCCCATTGTCCGCTTTTGTTGTTGATGCAAACCATCGCTCGTCGATGCCACCTCGGTGCGGGCCATAGGCGTAATAGTCATTTGGATGCAGCTTGAGCCTTCTGCCAGGAATGCAGAAAGAGCGCGGCACCCAGTTTGGCTCAAGTCTAAAGATGCCCTTGCCTGCATTGAGGGCTTGATCTATCAACGTTTTTTCGTGCGACATTTGTAGCCTCCTATTAAAATAGCGAACTCAATCTTGCTCTATTTTTTCACATAGTGAGGAAAGCCGATGATACACAATGCTTTCCACATGGTCCTTAAGAGAAAGCCCGCATACTTCTTTGAGGATACTTTCTATATCATGTGATGATATGTATGCAATAAAATCGGCATCTCGCGGAAACAGTGCACCTTCTTCGTCCGTAGCTCTGAAGCGAAGTGCTGCGTTGAACACTTGTGCAATTGCATCAAATGATAGGTCGTGCTTTGCTGCAAGGATCATAGCCCCAATAATCCTTTCGTCGTGCGCTAGCTTTCTATACAGGTCGCGTCCCACCCGATAGATGGTATCGCCCAAAGCCCTGTTAGAGAATCGAACAAACAAATCCTCAATATATGCATTAAGGGAGGAAATCTCAAAATCGTTAGGATATTCTTTGGTTAGGGCTATCGCTGCTTGTGTCATTGCTGCGCGAGCTTTGCTCGCGATATCGGGCTTTTCAAGCGCATGCCAGATATACTTTAGGCGGAGATCATTCGCAAATGCTGCGTAGGCAAGATAGGCAATTGCGGAATGTCCAAGATTATGAATAAGAAGTTTTCGATCTACAAACGCTTTGATGGTATTAACAGGCGTAATGGTACAAAGCGTGGGTATTTCGGTTTTAAACCCATGTCTGTCGACAATAAGCTCATTATATTCTTCCGCAAAGAGCACTAGAGGATCTTGTGCAAGATCTTCCCTGCGCATTATTGGCACCATCTTGCCAATCGAGGTTTCAACAAGCCCTACATAGGCGTCGAGAGGAAAACCTTCAGGCAGGCTCGTACTCAACAGGTTTTTAAGATATTCAGCTCCGTTGCGAATATTTTCAGCAATGATGATATCGATTGGTTGCTGTGGTCGCTGCCCAAAACGGAATTCAATGCCATCCGCAAGAATAGGGGCAACCGCTGCAAGCGCGGAAGCCCCGACACTTGTTGCGACATAGTCCGCGTTGAGAAGCGCATTGCGCACTGCTTGCTTTTCATCGATATGGAGCGCTTGAACATTGCGGATCAGTATTTCTTTATCGGGCATATCACTTTTCTTTATGACAATGCGATATTCTTTTTGCTCATTGATGCGCTGTACTAATGAAGCAGCACTGTCGATAAAAACCACTTCATAACCAGCCCTGCTGAAAAGCTGGCCAATAAAGGAGCGGCCAATATTTCCTGCGCCAAATTGAACAAGACTCTTCATTAGTCTAACCTTGATGCTGCGTATGATATAGATCGAGTAGATGCATGACTTTCTCTCGCTTTTCGCCAGGATAGCGCTCGAGATAGGTCCCTCCCAAATAAAAACAAGCAAAACCACCTGAAACAATGGCCATTTCACATGTCTGTATGATATCAAAACTGCCTCTTTTACAACCTGCCTTGCTCTGCAAGGCTAAAGAAGCGAGCACACCGCCCACAAAATTATCCCCACAGCCTGTGGTATCTCCTTGTGGCTTATCAGGGCTCTGCAGTACTTTTGTAACCTCGGCAGATACTGCAAGCGACGCTTCACGCGGCGCAAAAAGCCGGCCATCAGAATAGAAATGGATATCTCGTGCGCCATCAGTAATAATCGAAGCACTTGTTCCCTGCGCTTTAAAATATGCAAGCGCTCCTTCAATGTTCTTTGCGCCACTGAGTTTTAGCGCTTCCTCGCGATCCACAATAAGCACATCGATCCATGGGTATGCATCTTCATCGCCTCCGAGGCGCCAGCAACGGCTTGGATTGTCTCGCTCATAGCGAAAATCATACACAGTATTGACTACCACAATGGCGCTCTCGTGCTGGGCACGGCGGCATAAAGATGCAAGCGTGTCATGCAGTGGAGGAACTAACGCAGTCCCCCCAAACGCCACAATATCTGCATCAAAAAAGCTCTGAGGCAGATAATCTGCACTATAGAGATCGGCAACCCCCCTGCAATTCACAAAAGTCCTCTCGCCATGATCGTAGGTGGGGTCGGAAAAGACCTGGGTAAAGGGTGTTTTTCCCTTTAGCACTCGATACTCAGTTGTTTCCAAGGGCACCTGAGCAACAATATGCATCAAGGCTTGCCCGCTTTCGTCATTGCCACGTGCGCCATAGAATTGCACTTGGGCTCCGTTAGCTTCAAAGGGATCTTCGAGGTTATCCTCAAGCATTTGCGCCGCATGGATTAGCGCGACCACTGAAGGGCCCCCTAGGTTGGCGCGATCGGGCTTTCTTCCCCCGCTGAGCTCGCTCAAAATCTCAGAAAAAGGTCTGCCAGCGAATCGTTCCAAATCCTCGACAAAGACCAATTTTCCTGGCTCAAGCCCGCCATCCCCTGACTTTTTCGATCGATACCTCTTAAAGACCTCAGAG
>MWDY01000112.1 GCA_002070755.1 Spirochaetes bacterium ADurb.Bin110
ATGCGACTATGCCTATCTTGAAAAAGGCAAGGGATATTTTCAGGATTTCCATAAAAGCCTTCCTAGGTATAGAGCCGCAATTCCGCCTATCAAAATAAAGAAAGCAGCCGATGGGAAAAGAATTAGCAATATAGCCAATATCCCCACTTCGATGAAGACTCTAGCCGTCCATTTTCGATTTTTTGCAGTCTTCCAAAGCATCGAGCCTACAAGACCTGGCACTACAGCGCCAGCACCATTCAAAAAGCGCTTGAAAAGCTCGGAATCTCCATAAAGGCTGATAAAACCTCCAACAAGGATAAGTGCTATAAAAGGCGGCAGCACTACTCCGAGCACTGCGGCAATAGCTCCTTTGACGCCCGCAATTCTATAAGAACAGAGAAAGGAAGTACTGAGCGCTACAGGGCCTGGAAACACCTGGGCACGCGAAAAAATCCTATAGAATTCTTCTTCGTCTATCCAACCCTGTTTCTGGAAGGAATTGCCTATTACAGGAACAATCACATATCCGCCACCAAGCGTAAGTGTATTGATCTGGGCCAAAGTAAGAAAGATTCTCAAAGGGGTTGGCTCAGTCTTTTTTGTGGTTTTATTTGGGCCTTTTCCCTTAGAGGGTATTTTCATCGATCCTCCTGAATTACTAATTGTTATGCTTGTCAAAGGATATTGAATCGCAGATCCGCAATATGGTTTTCTCCTCAGGCTCGGCTTCCAGCCAGGCAATTTCCCCAAAATGCAGATACATAAGACCTGCGCGTACTTTTTTCTTTTGAAAGAGTTGTCGAGCTGCCATAATATAAAGAGCTAGCTGGAGAGAATATTCATAAGGCAGGAATCTCTGATCGCTTTTCAAGTCAAGTATTATGACTTCTTCATCTCTTTTGGCTATGAAGTCCATTCTTCCTTCTATGATCCATCGTCCAAGTCCAAGGAGGAAAGGGAATTCGCAGCTATATTTCTTTTCCAGAATTAGAGTTGAGAATGTAGGAGCTTCAAAGAAAGGAGCAAGCTCGCGTGCGGCGTTTTCTATGAGAAACCTTATATGACAAGGAGCAGCTTTATTGACGTTGTAAAAATCGATATCTGTGGCTGACTTACTCCCAAGTAGTTCGCGCGATATGGAAACGGATGGCCTATAGCTTTCAATGGACTTTCCAGCCAAAAGATGAGCGAAGAGTTCATGGACTAACGATCCATAGGCGCTAGAGTCCAAATATTCCCGGGCATTTTGGGCCTCGAAGCAAGGCTTATCTGGAGCTTGGGTTTCAGATTGAGCCCGATATTCTGCTGGCATGAATATATGTTCTCTTACGAAATGCTTGGATAGCTCGCGCGCATAGTCCGTAGCAAGAATCTCCTTTGAAATTATGGCGTTGATGTTGCTAATTGTGATATGTCGAGAATGATGGTTGGCAACAGAGCTAGAAGTCAGATCTGTCATAATAGCATGTTCGGCTAAAACTTCTTCTTTTTTTAAGGCAATTTTGCATGATGTTTCTTTGGATGTCGGTGCCATTTTTTGTGCTTCTTCTTGAGAGAGAAGCTCTCTTTGATTTAATATCCTCCCATGTAACCCATGTGATCTGACTCTTTGTATTTCTATATCAGAGACAAGTGGTTCGAAAAATAGCCGCAAATCCGATAGATGAGCGGGCAATTGAGTTTTCTCGCTACTTTCTTGTGGGAGGAGATGATCCTTGCTCCGAAATAGAAGCGCATGAAAGCTATCTTTATCGTAGGCTCTCTTTTCAGGAACTGCACAGAAGAAGGCAAGGTGATCGATTGCTCTTGTGCAAGCTACATATAAAAGGCGCTTGGTTTCCGCTTGCTCTTTCTCTATGCGAAGGGCTTTTGCCTGAGTCTGAAGAATATTGGAGCCGCTCTTGATTCGATCGTGAAATCCTATGTCCACCGTATAGAATCGTGTTTTTCCTTGCTCTTGATCCGACTCGAGAACTCCCCAGAGCTCTTTTCCGCTATTTCTGTTAGTGCTTGCTTCAGTCCATGGAATGATCACTATTGGGAACTCGAGTCCTTTAGATTTATGGATAGTGAGCAAATGGACACCATGCGCTTCTGCCTTTGGAACGGAACTTGTGTCGAACATATGCATATTTTGCATATAATCTCGGATTGATATTAGAAACGCGGCTATATGCCCACCTTCTGCCTCTATGCTTGCTGCTATGGTCCTTATGGCATTCCAATGCTCTAAGTATGGCAGGCGTTGTTCGTCGCAGAGAATCGAAGCCTCGAGCCGCGCATTCTTCCATATATACGCGATAAGCTCCATGAGGGACATGTGATCCGACTTTGGACGCAATTCCCCATAGAATGAAATCAATCGTTCTACTGAATTTCTATCATTGGGATTCAGTTCTTTTGGTATACCAGCCTCGAGATCGGCCAGACTCTTTTTCTCAGTGAGGATGCTTACAAATCCATCGTTAGAAATGCGACATAAGGGGCTACGGAGCACTGCAGCTGTGGCGAAAAGGTCATCAGCATCTACGAGAAGACGTAAAATGTAGTAAAGGTCATTTATCGGCTCTTCAGAGAAGAGGCTGGCGGCGGTATCGCTTACAAAGGGAATGGCTAGCATACGTAGATATTTTTCGATCTCGTATTGACGACTTGTTGTGCGCATGAGGACAGCGATATCGCTGTATTCGGCCTTTCTAATCGATGTCTCAGAGTGATTTGCTTCTCTTGCCGTATGATCCTGCGCTTGCTCTTCATTTCGGATAAAAAGAGGATTAGAAGATTCGACAGCATTGCGTATCCATAGAGCCAGCCTAAAAGCCATTGACTCCCTTACGGAATATAGGCTGCCGGCTTCTTCTAGTGGTGTCTTGCTAGTTATGCAATGATATTCTATGCGGGAGGAAAAGCCTTGAGGTTCTCCTTTATTAGAATCTGCTATGCTTCTTGTTTCCATGTCCTGATATCGAGCCTCGAAAGGCTGTGGATTCTCTGGGTTGGCTGGTTGCATAACGATGCGAAAAAGCTCATTGAAGAATTCGATCAGTTGGCTTGTGCTACGGTAGTTTCTGGTGAGCGAAAGAGGAGCTGCCATTAGCTCATCGGCTAGGCCCTTGAATACGCTTACATTTGCACCACGGAAGAGGTAAATCGATTGTTTCTCATCTCCGACAAAAAACAATTTTCCTCTGCGAATCTCATCGCCTTCCTTGCTTAAGAGAAAAAGGAGTTGCTTCTGAAGCTCGTTGTTATCCTGGAATTCATCGATTAGGATATACTGAAAACGAGAAGCCCAAAAAATGCGCCTGTCTTCATGCTTAGACAGAATGTCTACTGCCAATGCGCCTAGATCTTTGTAATTCATGATATTAGCTATGCGCTTTTCTTCACATAGCATATCGGCGTATTCATCGAGCCGATTCATTATGGCGTAATAGGTCGGCAAAAACTCCTCGAAATCTAAAACTTGAGAGATTTTATCCTGAAACGATTTATCTTTAAGTTCTTTGGCAAGCTCCTTGATAGCGGATTCTGTTTCATTTCGTCCTATGCTTCGCAGATTAAGGGCATTTTCTGGCTTCTCCACATATTCGAGAAAGTTTCTCAAACCTGTAAGATCACAAGAAAAGCAGGACAGCGCTTTTGCCATGCGAATAGCCTGATTAGTTCCTTCTTTGAAATCATGGTTTGGTTCGCGGTAAGCGATTTCCAGTATATTGAGTGCGATATCGTGTATTTTTTTTGATATTTCTGCAGCGATTTTCCTGAATTCTTGTTCTCCAATCTGAGCCGAGCTGCGACAGATTTGCTTGCCTTGCCAATGCGGTTCGACATTTGCCCTTCCGAACGAGGAAAAAAGGTCCTGAACCACGGCTTCAAAACCAAAGGTGGCAACGAGGCTTTCTAGCCCATTTTCTTCCCGATTATCGAGGACATATCGATATGCGGTCTTTTCTGCAATACGAGCGCACTTGCTCTCGTCTATTTGAAAGTCTGGAGTATAGCCATATAAGGTGGCAGCCTGAGCCACGATTTCGCGACAGAAAGAGTCGAGCGTCTGGATATGCGCTTGCACAAGGCTCTTAGCAAGAGCTGGACGATCATTTGCAAATGGGCTCAGCGCTTGCTGGACTCGCTGGAACATTTCTGCTGCTGCCTTGCGAGTAAATGTAAGAGCCAAGATACGCTCTGGATCTACATTTTTCTGAAGCACAAGATATAGAAAACGACCTACCAATGCTCTTGTTTTG
>MWDY01000113.1 GCA_002070755.1 Spirochaetes bacterium ADurb.Bin110
AGGTTGCTGGCGACGTCCGGCTCCATAGACAATGTATCCAATGTCAAGCAGCGATCTTGAGATCGCAAGACCGAGCCCACTCGTTGCGCCAGTTACAAAGGCAACTCGCTTATTATCAAGAACTGATGCCATGCAGATTGCCTCAATGAATAAGATGGTATGAATATACGATGATATCGGCAACCTGGGCTGCAGACCATCGCTCAGTGTCTATTACAAGATGAGCACTAGAGATATCATCGATATCGATATTGTAAAGTGCAAGATATCGGCCCCTATCCTTCGCATCTCTTTCTTTGGTAAAACGGTCTATTGCTTCAATATCACCGCCTTCTCTTGCATGAATTCTTTTAACACGTATGGCATGGCTAGCCTTGAGATAGACTTTTAGCTCAGCTTCAGGCAACATCCAGATTGCCAGTCTGGAACCTATCACGGTATTACCCTTTCGCGCCAGCTGAACCTGATGCTCGTCTAACCTTCGATCATATTCGAGGCTTTCCTGCGCTTTTTTATGTAGCTCCTCAAAGCTTATCCCCATGTCTTCTGCCATACTGCGAAAGGTGTAATTCACTGGTTCGTAACCAAGTTTCTCGGCAACCAAATGCAGCACGGTTGAATTACCGCAGCCTGATTTTCCCGATATTGCAATGATACTCATATCTATATTACTCCACATTTCTAAGCTGTTCTCTAATGTTTTCGAGAGCGTCTTTCATCTCGACCACCGCATGAGATACCGGGACAAGCATGCTCTTTGAACCTATAGTGTTGATTTCCCTATTCATCTCCTGGCATAGAAAATCTAGTTTCTTGCCGCAAACAGGTTCCCTAGCCATCGATTCGAAGGCATCGATATGGGCTCTAAGCCGACCGATTTCTTCATTGATAGTAAGGCGAACAAGTTGCACCGCTACTTCCTGAAGCACTCGGCCTTCATCATAGCTTTCGGATAATAATTCTTTGAATCTAGTTACTATCTGTTCATGCACTATTCTTTCGAGCGAATCGGCTTGAAGTTCTATTTCATTAAGCTTCGATTTCAATCTTTGAAGCTGTCCTCCTATATTCTCTTCTGTGGCTGTACCTTCTCGAATTCGACTCTCTTCAAATTCTTGCCAGGTTTCTTCAAGAATTGGCATCAATAGCGGCCAAAAGTTGTTCTCATCAATCTCTATGTTCATATCAACAATGCCAGGAAATTTTGTTATGAGGTCGAGCGATAAGTCTTTTTCTATATTGCATGCTTCAGCAAGCTTGCGTAATTGTTCCGAAAGTAGCGCGGCTGCTTGAAATTGAAGCTCAATATCTTCAAGCGAGAGCTCTATTTTTTTTAGCTTAAGAGTGCATTCGATCTTCCCTCGAAGTATGCGAGATCCTAAATAATCTCGAATTAAAGGCTCAATTCGATATGCATATGGTGGAAGAAAAACCGATATGTCCAAGAAACGGTTATTGTAGGATTTGAGCGTAAGGGTGCCTTGAAAATCCTTTTCCAATATTGGACTATGGGCAAATCCAGTCATACTCTTCATCGTTTTTGTTCTCCTAACATCTCAATTACTTCGATGTTGCAGGTTTTTTATCCAATCTCTCGGCAAGAGCTTTAGCGAGTTTCCAATTATCACCAGCACCCAATGTCAGAAAAATATCACCTGGTTGCAATAGATTAGTAAGAGGATTCAGTGCTTCCAAGGGCTCGTCAGCATATGCAATAAAGCCTTTCTTATCTTCTCTGGCCTTATTCTTATAGCAGGAAATCATCTTTTCTCTGTTATCTTTTTCTAAGTCTATCGCAAAAAGTTCTGGACGATGCTCGCAAAGCTTCTCATAGAGAGTTTTGCCACTGAATCCCGATACAGGCTGTTCACGCGCTGAAGCATATATCTTGTGCAATAGGATAGAGTCTGCATTATCAAGAGAAGAAACGAAGTCATCTTGCAGTGCAATTGTCCTTGTATAAGTATGAGACATAAAATCCACCACAAGCCTTCTATGGGGCCAAAATTTCTTTATTCCTTCGATTGTAGTCCTAATTGCTGTTGGGTGGTGCCCATAATCATCCATGATAAGGACCTTTTCATACTCCCCTATTATCTCGCTGCGTCGCTTCGAACCCCTAAAAGTCGCCAATGCTTCGACTATGGAATTCCACTCAGATTCCTCAAACGTTCTAGATTTTTCTGTTTCATATATCTGCTCGACAAGAGCGATTGCCGCAACCGCATCCTGAACCAGATGTTTCCCTGGTAAATGAATCCTTATCGGAAAAGAATTCTCTCCTAGGATAAAGGTATTGACTCCCGCCTTGGTCTGAAAATCGCGAATTCTGTATTTTCCATGAGCTAAAAAACCATACTCTACATATTTGATATCTTTCCTTTTTTGTAGGACAAGGTCTACAACCTCTACAGCGCCCTTCTGATCGGCACAAAAGATTAGAACGCCATTAAGAGGAAGACTAAGGACATACTCAACAAATGCATCGCGGATGCTTTCGTATGTCGGAAAATAATCCTGATGATCGCTTTCCACCGATGTAAGCACTATCCAAGTAGGCTTGAAGTTAAGAAAATGTTTGCGGTACTCACAGGTTTCGGCGATAAAATAAGTCTCTCCCTGGACTAAAGTACATCTATCGTCAAAATTGGAAATCGCAGAGCCTGCTAGCACCGTTGCAGGCAATCCTAATGCTTTTATGAGTATACCCGACAAAGCGGCTGTCGTAGTTTTGCCGTTAACCCCGGCTATGCCAGCAGATCTGCTATGCAAAGAAAGAGCTCCGAGCACTTCAGGATAGCTAAATATAGGTATACCTCGACAGGTAGCCGCCTTGAGCTCGGGATTTCCTTCGCGCGAATATGCTGCAGAGTGAATAACAATATCGGTGCCAAGAGGCAGATTCTTCTTGTCGAAGTTTTCAAAAAGCTCTACACCAAGCGAATGCAGAATACTATCAGTATAGAAAACATCAGCCACATCGCTACCTGTAAGGATTGCGCCTCGCTTTTTTAGTATCTCTGCAAGTGCAGTCATTCCAGTGCCTTTTGCTCCCACAAGGTGAATATGAAGGCCTTCCAGCTTTTCAGGAAATTGAGTCATCTCCATTATTCTCCTATTCTAAAGAAATTCATCTTATAACCTCAAGACCCCATTTAATTGAAGATATATATCGACTAATTCTTCAATGCTCCAAATGGACAGACAGAGAAAAAAAGACCGTTCCTTCAGGAGGGATAGATAAATCCCATCCAATATTGATCGAAAAGCCTTCGAACATGAGAAAATCTAATGGAACATTCAAGACTTGCGGAGAGACTGTAGGTTTTTGCAAGAAATTAGATTTAACTAACAGTGAAAACGGCAAATCAGAGCGGATTAACACTCTCTCTGATTTTTTAAGATTGCTAAGCCCGATACCATCGACCATTTCGAAGGATAATTGCGATTTTAAATCTAAGGTTTTGCTCTCTCGATGATGTAATAATTCAATCCTATGATCCTCAAAAACTGGAGTGGCAGTAATCTCAGATTTAGTACAAAAGCGAAACTGGCAAGCTTCCGTATTCTTATTGCTCAATTCGTAATCTATGCTGAAAAAGTCATTTCTAAAGCGATAGGTCTTTCTGCAAACAAACGTCAAAAAACGGTCATAAGATCTATTCGAAAATTCTCTGCGAAAAAGAACACTCGACTCCTCTTTTGGATTCTCTACCATGTTCCAATGCTCTATTGCTATGATATTACTTTCGAAGCTTCCTTCGGTGCTTATATAATCTTTGAAGCATCCTGTGGAGCATTGATCGTCATTCCATCCGCAGGCATAGTTTGTCTCTGTCTTTATAGAGTCAAATTCGCTTACAGAGGCGAATTCCGATTGTAAATAGCAGTTATAAACAGAAGATTGAAATATTGCTTCCTTTAAGCCATCGAAATTCAGATCGTCAAATGATAGATACGAGTGAAATCTGCTCTGTCGTATTGTTTTTTCAGCCTCTATAAGCGAGGAAAAAGCACCTAGCCTTGCTTCTGGAACTAGGATTCCACCAGTGGGGCCGATCCAAAAAAGATCCCCGCATTGAGCTTTCCAGACATCATCGATAGAGGCTTTCTTTCTCGATTTATCACCCCTAAAAAGCGCTATCATAGTAGAGACATAGTTCAATTTTTGATAAAGATTATGTACAAGTAGATGATCTAATACAGATTGCTTAGAAATTTGAATATATCCTTGATTTTTAGTGGGCAAGCGATTGATTGTCTTCTTGCAATAATCCTTAAACCGCTGTGAATAGCATTGAGAAAAATATATTATCCTAGTGGGTTTTGTGGTTTTATGGAGTTGAATAGGAGTA
>MWDY01000114.1 GCA_002070755.1 Spirochaetes bacterium ADurb.Bin110
GCTGTCATCGATGAGCCGATACTCTGGCTTACGCCCGGAAAGCTCTTTGTTCCTCGATAAGATCAACGGTACACCTTCGCTGCGTTTGTGTCTCATATAGTCACAACAATAAGGCTTGTGTCTCACAAAATCGATTTTATGAGACACAAAAATCTTTGTCAGTACTATATGAGCATCAAACAATCTCTTTGCCTTCAGCAATGTTGAGAAGCTTTGGGAAAACCAAGACTGCCGAACGTCTACCACTACCAGGTACTAAAACCTTGAGTATGTTGTTTTTTTCCAAAATAGACAGAATACGATGCGCGGTTGGTTTTGGTATTTCCGAGGAATCAATGAATGTAGAACGATTGAATATTGGCTGGCTGAATAACCAATCCAAGGCCCGAATAGCGAATTGGGAATGAGTCAACTGCGGGAGTCTGTTTTTCATTTCTTCATATAGCGTTAGGATATCCTGTGCTTTTTTTAAATTATCTTCTGCCTGAATCTTAATGGCTGCAAGAAAAAACTGACACCACCCAGTCCATTCGTCATCCCGGGAGACAGCAAGAAGTCCGTCGTAATATTGATCTCGATGAGCTTCAAAATACGCACTGATATAGAACATAGGCATTTGAATCATCCCACGCTGCCAGAGATAAAGAGGTATCATCATCCTTCCAAGTCTACCGTTGCCATCTAAAAAAGGATGGAGCGCCTCGAATTCTGCATGCATAAGGGCAAGCTGCACTAGGACATCAGGATATGGCGCATATGCAAAACTCTCCCACCTTCCCATGAATTCGGGTAATTTCTCGGCTGATACAGGAATGTAATGTGCATCTTCAATAGTGCAACCAGGAGGACCAATCCAGTTTGGTATCTTTCGAAATTCGCCTGGAGCTTTGTTCTGCCCTCTGACTCCCTCAAGGAGCACCACATGAGCTTCTCGTATAACTCGCAAAGAGAATGGAAGTGTCTTAAGCAAATCCTCGGCCCGTTTCATAGCAGCACGATAATTGAGTATTTCGTGAATATCTTCACGTCGTTCATTGGAAATAGGTTCATGCCCAGCTTCAAACTCGAGAACCTCACCCATGGTTGCCTGAGTTCCCTCTATTCTTGAAGAAAGTACGGCTTCTTGGGTAGTAAGCGGCGACAGGAGCACTTCGGGGTTAGGTATTGCCGCAAGCATACCGTCGTACCGAGCAAGAGAAGCAGCAGCTGGCCCCAAGAAAGGAATTAGCCTCTGCCAATCAATGTTTTGCGGAGGGAATTTGCCTTCATGGTACCGTACAGGCATCACAGTCCTCCATCCATTTCAAACATCAGCTTCTTGAAATCTTCCTCGATGAGGCGGACCTTCCAGGTGGCGTCGGGCAGGCGAATGTTCTCGAGGTTGTTGGTGCCATTCACATAGATATAGTTTGGCAGCTTTTCTTTGGTGGAGCAGTCTGACTTCTTGAACCATTCATTGAGGATGACGTTGTCTTCTTCGGGGCTACTGGGAAGGTTGCGCCAGATAACGAGCGCCTCTTGATTGTCGTTGGGGAGCGTGCCGTGGATGGTGCGGATCCACCATCGCCCATTTTGTGAAGGGTGAAGCCGATCTTTCAGTGTGAGCCTCCCTTCGCTGTCGCGCTCGAACGAGGCATCAAAGTGCTGCGGTGCGGACATTTCCTTTACGGTCAGCCCAATCAGCCAGTTAAAGGTCTCCATGAGATCGACGGTGGTATCCTGGCTTTCGTCGGAACCGGGGCGCTTTACTTTGAGCGTGTACGAAAGCGGGTCTTTGAACGCATCGATATTGAGGAGCGACTGGCTACCTCGCGATTCAACATCGAGCATGTAATTCAACATGTATTGCTCTTTCAAGTTACCAGGCCCTTGTGCCTCATTAGAAAAAAGCGCGTCTTCCTGCGCTGGCGTTCGTCGTAATTCCAGGTTGTTGAGCGTGTCCTCATACGATTCGAGACGGATCACCTTGAACATGCGCGGGCTGCGCTCAGCTTCGTCTGTGGTGGCGAGACGCTTTGGCTTGCCATCTTTCCACTCCGGGGTAAAGGTGACTTTCTTGAGTCGAGGCAGCAGCACCGTGTCGAAATAGTCTGCCATCTCGACCAGGATGAACTTGCGTTTGCCACCATCTTCACGATTGAGATTGATGACTGCGTGGCCAGTGGTGCCGGAACCGGCAAAAAAATCTAATAATAGCTCATCCTGTAGAACCATCATTTTGAAAGCTCTCACCAAGAGATCAATATTTTTTTCTGTCAAGAAAGACCACTTGGAGCTTGATTCAATAATGTCGGTCCAGTTTGTATCCAGTATCACCTGGTTTGAATTTGGAATTCGATATTGAATATTTCCGGATTTTTGATTTAGTCTTAGCTCACCATTGGTAATCATCCTTTGTGCATTTTCTTGAGAATACATCCAATGACGTCCAACAGGGGGTTTTCTGCCAAATAATGAATACTCCATTGTTGGACGAATTCCAGGAGCGTCAAACGCATGCCATTTTTCTGAACTTTTTCTATCAAGACCCTTGATTGGAGGAAGAATAGTTGTCTTAGCTGTACTCGCAAAAAATAACAAACTACCCGTACCCCAGTTCAAGGACTTAACACGATCCTTTTCCATAATGCTCTTTTTTACTCTCGATGGGATAATGGTATTTCTATATTGTTCAGAGCCAAATACATCTTCAAGGATAAACTTGAAATTGACTTCCTCATTATAATCAATGCTAGCGAAAAGTCCTCCCTCTGCGCTCATCAGTCTCCTAGCCCTTTCCAAGCGATCATGAACCATAGAGAGCCAACTTGAATGTTGATAATTATCCTTATATAAAAAATCGTCGTTGCCAGTATTATACGGCGGATCGATATACACGCACTTAATTTTCTCGCGATACCTGCGCTGCATTAGATTCAGCGCTTGAAAGTTCTCGCTATGGACGAGAACCCCATCAGTCTGCTCATCGATGTCGCCCAACGCGTCGAGAAGGCGTGCGCTAAAGTCGGCGTTAAAATGGCGCGTATCGATCATCAACGTTGGATAGGCCGACAAGAACTCGACCGTGCCTGGCACAGCGTGCGGCGTGAATAAATCGCTACCTTTCGACGCAAAGACCTCTCCTTCCAGACCATGCAAAGCCTTCCATTCTTCCCACTGTGCATTGTTCGCGGCAATCTCAGGATAGAATTCTTTGGGGATAATACCGATGCGCACGCACCAGCTCGTTTCGGTGACAAACTTCTTTTTGAGCCACAGCTTCTTCTGAAAGTCCTCAAGCTGCGCAAGAAAATCGATGATTTTCCCTGCGATAGTGCGGATTACCTTGATCTTCGAAAGATACTGCTCTACTTTGGGCGCGCTCTCGCTCTCGATATCGTCCAGGCGCATCACTTCGTTCTTGATATAGAAGTCGAGCTCGCGGTTGAGGAAAGCCTTGAGGTCCTTATGAATGAAATAGTCGAAGGTGTTACGCGCGGTGTAGCGATCGAGATGGACGCGCAACCATGTATTGTCGGACTCCGTACCATCTGTGCGGCGATACTTGCGCCCGAGTAGCTCTATCCATGTAATAAATGCAGGATCATCCAACGCCAGAATCGCCGCTTCAGTAGCGGCGTTCAAGTCTTTTTGCTTTTCTTGAGCTGGTTCATAGGTAAAATGAATGACAAGCTCTCCGGACTCGAGCGACACGGGATTGCTTACAGCAAGCTTAAATTTTCGCTCTTTGCCTTGCGCCTCCTTGACGTTGTCGTGCTCGCCCTCCGCGGCATCGACAAGCTTAAAATGCACGCGCATCGGATTGACCGTATTCTCTGGACGCAACCTGAACGCGTAGTCCCGCAAATACTCGCTCGTTTTGATATAGTATTGATCGTAATTGGCCCAATAGAGCTTGACCTCTTCGCCTTCGTACGGGATGGCGTATACACCGGGTTTGTAGACACGCTTGGAAAGAAAATCACCTTCGGAATAGTAGCGCCTGAAAAAGCTATAAAGATGGTCGTACACCTCGCTCTCGAGCGCACCCGTGTCTACCGCAACAGTGTCGAGCTTCTCTTTAAGCTCTTTGACCTTGGGCGCTTCCTCCGGATTGGAAAAACCGAGTTCTTTTGCCTGCTCGATGGCGCGCCTATACTGAGCCTCAAGCTCGCTTTTATCAGCAGTCTTATACTGAGCAAAGGCTGCCTCAACCTGCGGCAAAAGGTCCTCATCAAGGAACTTCATCACTTCTGCGCTCTTTGCGTGCATGATTCGGTAGATGCCAAAGTCGAGGTCTGGTTGATCGAGCTGGAAAAGTTCCTGCAAAAGATTTTTCAGTTTTTCATATTTCTGATTCATGTTCATATCCTCTCATGAAATGGGTCATTTCACAACCCAACGGATGGT
>MWDY01000115.1 GCA_002070755.1 Spirochaetes bacterium ADurb.Bin110
TGGCGAGCTCGCTAAGGGACACTTCGTTCCCCACTTGGAATGCAAGCAGCCGCACAATGTCTTGCAATTTATGCGAATTTCGAAGCTGTTCGAGCGCCAAAATGTCCTTAAAAAGATAGCTGTTGCGTAGATTTATGAGATATTCAGTCTTTTCTGCGGCACTATCAAAGCCCAGCACCTTAGGATAGAGCCCAAAAACGAGGTACGATTCGATCTCGCGATAAATATCCACCCATGCTCGTTCCTGTCTCAGCTCTAAAAGCGATATAGGGGAAGGCATCGATAGATGCTTCTACTTTTCGCGAGCCAAGAATCGAAGCAAGTCACGATCCAATTCGTACATCCGAAGATTCCATTGCATAGAGTAAATATCGCACACTATCATAAAACTGTAGATAAACTGACCAAATTATGCCAAATTTAGTCAGTTTGATGACAATTTTATAGAATTGCCAATTCAAGTCTGAAGTACAAAAAGGATAAATGTAGAAAAATGGCATTAGAGAATTTGGTAGGATGTGAATATCACACAGACATCCATACCGGAAGTCACAAATGACATGTCAGTTTTTGCAAGTCATGAGCAAGATCAGTTTCAGGTTCTGATCTCGGGCAAACCATAAAAGTGAGGTATGGCTAGGACACTTGAGGAACATGTCTTTTATAGCTACAGAGAGATCGTAAGGAACCAGAAAGAGGGCTACCATTTCGCCCATCATGCATACACTACAGCACAACAGCGTCGACTAAAACCAACCTTCAGTATAAAACGAGCGAATATAGAGTTAATGCATAAGGTTTAGTAAAGGATTCTCAACGAGCACTCTTCCATCAGGGGAATAATGAACATCGAAAACGCCAGTCAGACAAATATAAACGAGTGGTTATATACAATCGGTGCTTTATTGATGAATGTGCTCAAATTGTAAATTTGAAGAATAGCTTCGGTGACTGAGAGGAGATAATATCGAGAAAAGTTTTCTTTAATCTCCCTTTTCAACCTCAGATTTAAAGTAGTCTCACTTAAAGAGCTTTAAAAGAGCTCAGATTGTTTGTTATCTTAAAACATTCATTAAACTTGAGCTTTTTATTTTGATTCTAATATATCCAAAAATTCAAAAAATATTGAATGCCTCATTTCTTTCTTATAATTAGCTTAGTACTATAAATATAGGGAACGTTCCCAATTATGACTTGCATCTTCAGAAAGGTGTGTTATAATACTAATGGGAACGATACCAATATGAATAAGCAAAAGATTAGTATTCATGAAGTGGCGCGTCTAGCAGGGGTCTCGAAAAGCACAGTCTCTAGAGTGATTTCGGAGAAGGGCGGATCTGTCAGCCAAGAGACAGCCAAGCGTGTACATACGGCAATCGATCAACTTGGGTATCGCAAGAATATCGTAGCAGCAGGCTTAAGGACAAAGACAACATATATGGTCCTGCTCATGATTCCAGATGTAGCAAATCCATTCTGGTCAGAGATTGCGAGAGCGGTCCAAGATTCGCTCGAACCAGAAGGTTATTCGGTGGTTATCGGTAGCACTGATTTTAGTGAAGAGCGAGAAGCACGTTACTATGAGCTCGCTCGAATGTCTCGATTTGATGGGGTCATTCTTAATAGCGTTACTGATAATATCGATCTTATCAAGAATCTGGGTATACCCTCAGTCCTAATTGGTGAGCGAACTGCTGCACAGCATATTGATACGGTAGGGACCGATACCCTTCAAGCAACCAAGATTGGCATGGAATACCTCTATGAAACAGGTCATAGAAAAATAGCCCTTGCAACTAGTGATCATGGTAGCGAGCGCTATCTTTCTCTTAGAGCACGAGCATATAAAGATTTTCTTCACGAAAAAGCTCTTATTTTTGATCCCTCTCTTCTATTCTCTGTGAATTTGAATGAAGAAGGTGGTAAGGAGCTAGCAAGAAAATTGCTCACCATCAATAACTGGAAAAATCAAATCGACAGCTTGTTCTGTGGCAATGACATTGTTGCAATTTCTGCAATGAATGAGCTCAGGAAGTTTGGCATTATTGCGGGAGTGGATATTTCGATCATAGGTATGGATGATATCCCTGCATCTTCCCAGACATATCCTCCGCTGACAACCGTACGCAAGCCTCGCCAACTCATTGGTGTTGCTGCTGCACATTTATTGTTAAAACGGATCGCGAATCCGCAGGACTCAACAGAAAAACATCTTTTCCCTGGTGAACTTGTGATCAGAGATAGCGTAATAAATAGAAGGAAAGGAAAATGAAATCACGAGCAGACATTCTTGCACAACGAGAGATATTTGAATCAAGAGCTATTGGAGCTTTTATTGGGCTGGCAGTCGGAGACGCGGTTGGCGATCTTGGGAGAAATCAGGAATATCGTAATCGATATGGTCTTATTACTCGTCTGTTTGAAGATGGAAAAAGCACCGATGATACCGAATTCGGTGTACTTACTGCACGTATGCTACTCGATGCCAAAGCAAATCTCACACCCCAGAAAACTGCAAATGCATGGCGCCACTACATTCTTGAAAGAGGTGGAGCAAAGAAGAGAGCAGGGCGACCGCTTTATGGTGCAATAGAGAATCTCAGTCGCGGTATGGAACCGCCTCTATCTGGCAGATTCAATGTAATGAATATCGATGATGGTGCAGCGATGCGAGCAATACCACATGGCATTCTCTTTGCAGGAAATCCTTCGCGCGCTGCTGCTTCCGCAGTAGCTGATGCATGTGTTAGTCACGATGCCGATGGTATTTGGGCAGCGCAAGCTGTTGCTGCAGCGATAGCGGTAGCCATTGCAGATGGAACCACAGAAGAAATTGTACATACTGCGCGATCGATGTTGCCACTTGGGAGCTGGATTGCGCATGCAATGGACATTGCCATGAGCATCTGCGAGCGCGCTCAAAATATAGAAGATGCATATGAGGACTTGCATATAAAGCTTTGGACTCCGGAGCATGCAACCGCTGCTGAAGCAATTCCTCAAGTGTTTGCAATTTTCAAGCTTTGCAATGGTGAGCCCCACCATAGTCTTCTTTGGAGCGCAAATTTTGGAAGGGATGCAGATACAATTTCTGGTCTGGTTTGCTCATTCTCAGGCGCGATGCATGGCGATACCGCTTTCCCAAATGAATGGATTGAAAGATTGAGAAAACCGTCTGGAACCTGTCTCGAATTTGCCATGGAAGAAGATATTGTGCAGCTCGCAAAGGATTTAGTTGCTTTATCTTGCAGTCTAGAGGAATAAGAGTATGCATTCGCTATCAAAGAAAAAAGATTGGGGCCTTGTACTTTTGCTTGCTCCCGCACTGATTTATTTCCTTGTATACCACATTATTCCCATTTTGGGGATGTCAATGGCTTTTCAGGATTATCGTATTATTGGCAAAAGCCCTTTTGTTGGACTTAAGCATTTTCGCATACTTTTTTCGTCACCGGCATTCTTCCAGGTCCTTCGCAACACCCTCATCATCAGCTTTATGAAAATTATATTGTATTTCCCCTTACCTATAATATTTGCACTTATGCTGAATGAGGTCCGTTCAGGATTTATTCGCAAATTTATTCAGTCCACGACCTATTTACCCCACTTTCTCTCTTGGGTTGTTATTGCTGGTATATGGATAGCTTTTCTTTCACCTACAAATGGTGGGTTCAATCAACTTAGAGGATTTTTTGGGCTTCCGCCACACGATTACATGACAGACAAGTCTGCTATCCGATGGGTGCTGTTTGCTTCTGAGGCATGGCGCAGCATGGGATGGGACTCGATCATATACCTAGCTGCATTGATTGCGATCAGCCCAAGTCTCTATGAGTCTGCTGATCTAGATGGTGCAAGTACTTTGCAGAAAATGCGTTTTATTACACTTCCTGAGCTCCTTCCAACAATGGTGACTGTCTTTATTCTCAATATGGGCTTTTTTTTGAATGCAGGGTTCGATCAGGTTTTCAATATGATGAATGATTCTGTAATCAGTGTGATAGATATCCTTGATACCTATGTGTACAGAATTGGCCTTGTCAATATGCAATATTCATTTTCAACAGCAGCGAGTCTTTTTAAGGGCGTTATCGGCCTTATGTTAATTGTGTCTGCACATTGTGGATCAAAAAAAATAACTGGGAAAGGTTTATGGTAAAAGATAAATATCCCCCTAAAAAAGTGCGAATACCTCGAGCAGAGCTCTTTTCGAGATGGTGCTTTACAATCCTATTGCTATTGGCATCTATCTTGGTGCTTGTTCCGTTGCTCAATTTGCTTGCGCTTTCTCTTTCTGATCCTTCAAGAGTCTCAGAAGTTAGAGGACTTACAATAGTGCCTAAGGGCTTTTCGCTTATCAACTATAAGGTACTCTACGCAAACCCACTTTTTATGCGCAGTATTTTAAATTCAGTCTTTATCACCATTGTAGGAACAGCGCTGAATCTTATTGTGACTTCCATGGCAGCTTTTGCATTGACAAGACCTAAACTGCCATTTAAGCGCTTTTTCATGGTGCTTACTATTGTCATTATGATTCTCGAACCTCCTCTTGTTGCAGAATATCTTGTTATCAAAAAAATTGGGCTAATGGGCAGCTTATGGGCAGTTATCCTCTATAAAACTGTCAATGTGTATTATCTCATTATTATGATGCGATACTTTGAGGAAATTCCTTCTTCTCTTATAGAAGCTGCAGAAGTCGATGGTGCAACCAATATGACAATCCTAAGAAATATTGTATTTCCATTATCAAAATCTGCATTTGCAACAATAGGACTTTTCTACGGAGTTTTCCATTGGAACGAATATTTTCGCGCAAGCATATATCTCACCGATCCAATGAAATATCCTCTTCAGCTTATTCTACGGCAATTTGTAGTACTTGATGATACTGCGTCGTTAATCGGTTCGGGAGCACTATATAGTTACAACGAAGCTGCAAGGCTTAGCTACAATGCACTACAAGCGAGTACCATCATTGTAGCAATTCTACCGGTTCTCATTATCTACCCTCTAGTCCTCAAATATTACACACGAGGAGTAATGGAGGGGGGAGTAAAAGAATAGGAGGTTCTTATGAAAAAGAACAAATCTATGTTAATGTTTGCTGTTGCAATAGCAATTCTCGGATGTGCAGTTGCGGGAGCACAACCAAAGGTTCGTTTGGTCCTTAAAGACCTCGATACAGATCCAAATACACCACAGTTCATTCAACTTATCGAAAAGGGCATGGCTGCAGCGGGCACGCCTGTGAAGATCGAAGTAGTCAAGGTACCATCTGGTAGCTATGCGGAGAAGGTGAGCCTAATGATCACGTCGGGAGATATTCCAGACCTCATTTATTTCCAAGGCAGCGATGAGAAAATTGCCATGCAGGGCTTGCTTGAAGATTTAAGACCATACGTGAACAAGTCGAAGTACATAAAGAATGTACTCGATCCTCATAGTAAAACAAGGCTTGAAAATTATCCTTACCTTGTATGGGTTGCTCCTCCACGCGTACGCGTACCAGTGATAAGAAAAGATTGGTACGACTCGCTGCCTTCTGCAAAAGCGCTCGTTGCAAAACCTACTATAGATGCCTATTATGCGCTTTTCAAAGATCTCGTACAAAAGAAGGGTGCACAGTATGGCATTTCTATAACAGGCGCAACCAATGGTGCAGAAGAACTCGATTCCATTTTTGATGCAGCCTTTGGTATCACTTCTACTTGGATGAAGGGGAGCGATGGTCAGTGGGTTTATTGTAGAGTAACACCCAATGAAAAAGAAAAGCTTACATTTTATGCAAAGCTTTATAAGGAAGGTCTACTTGATCCGGAATATCTGACCAAGAAATGGGACACAAAGGAGCAAGCGTTTTATGAAGGGAAGGCAGGAATGGTCGCTGGTGTCGCGCCATCAAGCGTTGATGTCTATGCAAATAAGATGATGAAAACCCAAAATACAACGATAGTTCCTCTCCCTCCCCCGACCGGTAAGTCGCAAGGTCTTGGGCCATTTGTGGATGTGATTAAGGAATCCCGTGGTTTTGCAATACCAGTTACTTCAAAGGTAAAAGATGTAGCGTTTGAAGTTTTGGACTTTATGTGGGGTCCCGCTGGTCTTAAGATTGCTAAGCTTGGTATTCCAGGTGTCCATTATATTGAGGAGCCAAATCGGTATGTATTGACAGACAGATATCCTGAATGGGTGAATGGCTGGTTTGGCGATTCATTCAATGGTTTTAATCCTGATAAACCTCTTTCCCGTCCTATTATGACCGATGCTGCAGTAGAAGCAGGAAAGCTCGCGGTCATGTATATGATGCCTGACAAAACATTCCTTATTCCAGAACAATATATTACAAATTGGGATGCGATGAGCAATCTCTACAAGGAATATGAAGCGGATATCATTACTGGCAAAAAGCCAATCTCAGCATTCGATGAGTTTGCTCAAAAATGGAATCGAGCTGGCGGTACTGAATTGACGAAGTATGCCCAGACTGTGCTGAAATAGCACATCGTCATGTCCGATATAATGAAGAATCGTTTAACAGAATTGAGAGTATGAGTTTTGGGGCACAGGCATCGCCGCGATTGAGTAGCAAGAGCCAAAAAGCACGAAGATGCTCTGTGCCGCTATTAAATAAGGCAGGTATCTACATTTATGGCCTCGTTTATCCCAGATGATTATGTTGAGCGCGTTTACGCAGGTTTGCTTGGTAAGAATATCGGGATTCGTCTTGGTGCGCCTGTTGAACCGGCAATTTGGACATACCAGCGTATCGGTGAAATTTATGGCGACATTACATCGTACCTGAAGGCTTATCGGAATTTTGCCGCCGATGACGATGCAAATGGGCCGGTATATTTTGTTCGCCCCTTCCTGGAAAAGGTAGAAGAGATGCTAAAGCATGAACCGCAGGAAGCTCGACTAGGCGACATGCAGCTCGAAGCGCAAGAAGAAGGAAGAGCGTGGCTCAATTATGCCCGCGAAGGCGTTGGAATGTTTTGGTGGGGAGGATATGGGCGCAGTACCGAACACACCGCCTATCTAAATCTCAAGAACGGAATCCCTGCCCCTGAATCTGGATCGGTACGCAGGAACGGAAAGGTCGTTGCCGAACAAATCGGTGGCCAAATTTTTGTAGACACCTGGGGTTTGATCTGGCCTGGTAATCCAAAGAAGGCCTCGGAATTTGCCGCGCGCGCAGCCTCGGTCTCTCACGACGGAGAAGGCCTGAATGGTGCCCGTTTTATTGCAGCGAGTATTGCCGCCGCTTTTGATGCAGCTGATGTGCTCTCTATTGTGGACACTGGCCTTGGCCTTATACCGCAAGACTCGGCCTATGCTTCGGTTGTTCAAGCCGTAAAACAATTCCATTCCTTGTACCCGGCAGATTGGCGACAATGTCAAGAATATCTCATCTCCGAATGGGGATACGATCGATGGCCGGGGCTCTGTCACATAATTCCCAACGCAGGAGTTTGTGCTCTTGCACTTCTTTATGGCGAGGGTAGTTTTGCGCGCACCGTTGAAATCGCGACGATGTGCGGTTGGGATACGGACTGTAATGCAGGTAATGTGGGTACTATTGCAGGAGTGCTTTACGGCCTCGATTCGTTGCCTGAACATTATCGTAAGCCAATAAACGATAGCATCGTGCTGTCTGGGCTGCCTGGTGTTTTGAATGTTCTCGATATTCCTACATTTGCAGATCGGCTCGCAAGGGTTGGCTATGCCATGTCCGGAGAGAGCATCCCGAATTACCTTGTGGAGTCGTTGTGGAAGGGCGATGGCGAGCAAGCGCTTTGCTTTGATTTCCAGCTTCCTGGTTCGACTCATGGCATGCGAGCCTCCGATGCAATTCGGTTTGCAACTGGGCATCGAGAGATAGAACACAATGGTATAAACCGAGGGGCCTTGGAATTTCGCTTTGAACGGCTTACACGCGAAGAAAGTGGAACTTGTTATTTCAAGCCGTATTATAGACGATCCGATTTTGATGACGAACGTTACAGCCCTGTTTTTTCTCCGCTGGCAAGGCCAGGTCAGCACGTAGATATAAGTTTTTGCCTCGAACAATGGGAAGGTCAACGTATTGGAATAGAGGGCTATGTGCGCGACACCTGGTCTCGCAAAGAAATCATCACGACGCCTACTCTCTTTTTCGATATGGGAAAAGATATGACTGGCCAACCGAAAGAGGAATATAGAGTTTCTTTCGATATTCCGTCGATGCAAGGGTCCTTCCCTGACGAAGTTGGTCTTAAGGTCACGAGTTTTTCGGGCAAGGGTAAGCGTGACAGTGGGAGGTTATTCGTTCTCCAATTTACCTTGAGTGGAAAAGCAAGCTACGACATCGATTTTTCGAAGCAGACGATAGAGTTTGGTTCTGTGACGCCGTTTTCTCATGAAGGCGGGACATGGTCAATTGAGAACAATAGGCTCCATCTTATGACGCCTACAAGAGCAGCCGCGTATACAGGCGGTTACAGAGTGGCAAACCAAAAGGTTGAAGCAACGGTCACTCCTCTTGCAGGGGATTCTCACATGCTATTGGTAAGGGCAAAGGGCGCACAACAGGCGTATTGGGGCGGCATCGACGATAAAGGGAAACTTGCAGTTTATCGGCAAAACTTTGGATTTGAGAAGCTGGCCGAGACTGATTTTGCATGGGATCACGATACGGACATCCAAATGACGCTGTCGGCGATAGGCGACAGAATCTCCGTTCGTATCGACGACGAAAAACTGCTAGAAGTGCGCGATAATGAATTGCGAAGCGGAATGGTCGGGTGCGGTAGTCTGAGGGGATCGCGAACCCTCTGGGGTCCGTTTGCGATTGAAGAACTATGAGTAATTCAGGACAATATGAGTAATTCAGAACAGTCCGAAGCGGGCTTTCTTTCAAAATCGGATTGTATCGTTCGGTACGAACCTTCCCAAGAACCTTTGTCGATTGAAGTTCGTTCGAGTGTTCGGGCACTTTTTGAGACGCAAATCAGACAGTGCGTCTTAAGAATATTCCAAGAATTCGACGTAACAAAAGGAAGAATTGCGATAGAAGACGATGGTGCTCTCGACCTTGTCATAAGCGCAAGAGTTGAGGCGGTGCTTCGACAAGCCGGGTACCTGTCGCAAATGAAAACAATGTCACCTGAGAAGGGAAAATATGGCGTTTCTCTTGTCTCCTCGAATGGTGCCGGTTTTACTCAATCGAGTAGGCGCGTGCGGTTGTACATGCCTGGAGATCAACCGCATTTTGCGGTAAATGCCGATTTCTATGGTGCGGACATCTTGATATTCGATCTCGAGGATTCGGTGGCGCAATCTAGGAAGTGCGAAGCCCGCATACTTGTACGGCGATTCCTGGAGAATTCTTTTCTCTTTAGGAAGAGCGCACGGGCTGTAAGGATAAATCCACTATCAACCGAAGAATCGATGCTCGATCTCGCGGAGATTGTCCCTGCAAAGCCTGATATTGTTCTGTTGCCAAAGTGCGAAACGGCCGATGATATAAAGCGCCTAGATGCGCTCCTTTCTGAGCACGAGAATCGGTGCGGAACAATGCCTGGCGGCATTCAGATTATGCCGATCATCGAGACCGCAAAAGGGGTGCTTGCAGCCAGGGGAATTGCCTGTGCATCAAAACGAACTAGTGGGCTTTGTTTTGGTTATGAAGATTTTTCGCGCGACATCCAATCCAGTAGCGACATACTAGGGAAGGCCTTATTGATGCACTCCGGTTCTATGCATCAAATAGATTCGCTTCTCGCGCGGGAAACAATCGTGCTCGCTGCACGGGCAGCAGGTATAGAGCCCTACGATTCCTCTTACGGTGACATAGACAACACCGAAGGGCTTCTTATGTCTTGCTACGAGGCGCGAGCACTTGGTTTTGCCGGAAAATCGGTCATCCATCCTTCGCAAATTCCTTATGTAAGAAAGGCTTTTATGCCCACCGCCGAAGAGTTACATCAGGCACAGGCTATCGTGGCGGCATACGAGGAGTCGTTCTCGACCGGCAAGGGAGCGATCGTCGTCGATGGGCAAATGGTCGACATTCCTGTCGTGGAAAAAGCAAGACGCATCATAGAGGAGTTTGACTATGGGGAATGATACAACATGGACGGATAACGCGCTCGGCAGAAAGGTACCATCTCGCATAGCTGGCAAACCGTGTAGGTCCTTTCTGGGTGCGTTCATCGACAGTACCCAAGCCAAACATGAAAAGACGAAAAATGGACAGTTGCGACGATCAAGCGGAATGACTCAACGTCAAAAACCCAACAAGCTCGTTGCTTCGTGGGATGAACTCTTCGAACGTCTCAATATTCAAGACGGCGCCACCATTTCTTTTCATCATCACCTAAGAAATGGCGACAGAATAGTCAACGAAGTAGTTGGTCGGCTCGCTGCAAAGGGTGTCTGTGACCTAACACTGGCGCCATCGGCGCTTTTTCCTGTACACAACGCCCTTTTGCCGTACATAAGATCTGGCGTCATTACCAAAATCGAAGGCTCTATGAATGGTACCATCGGGGCCGCTTGCTCGCGCGGCGAAATACCCAAAACCTGCGTTTTGCGCTCTCATGGCGGGCGTCAAAGGGCTATCCAAGAGGGGGACCTTCCTATCGACGTTGCGTTTATAGCAGCGCCTTGTGCCGATTCGTTCGGCAATGCAAATGGGCTTTATGGTCCTTCGGCTTGTGGACCGCTTGGCTATGCAAAACCCGACTCTGAATATGCTCATCAGGTCGTGGTTATCACCGACAACTTGGTACCGTATCCATGCAGCTCATGGTCGATTTTCGGCGGCAATGTCGATTATGTCCTCCAAGTTGAGAGTATCGGCGACAGTTCGCAAATCGTGTCGGGGACAACACTGCTGACAAAAAGTCCCACACAGCTCGTTATCGCTCGGCTTGCCGCGCGATTTATCGAGGCCGCAGGTATTATGCAAGAGGGTTTTTCGTTCCAAGCGGGAGCGGGAAGCATATCACTTGCGACGATCGTCTTTCTTGCCGAAAGAATGCGAAAGGCCGGCGTTAAAGCATCATTTGCACATGGTGGGGCAACAAAGGTTCTTGTCGATCTTCTTAAAGAGGGATTGTTGGGTTCGATCGTCGATCTTCAAAGCTTCGATCTTGATGCAGTTCGATCCTGCGCAGAAAACGCAAGACACATTGAGTCCGACCCATACAGCTCGTATGGTCCCTATGCGCGCGGCTGTGTGGCCAATATGTTAGATGTCGCTGTTCTAGGCGCAACTGAAATCGATCTTGATTTCAACGTCAATGTCGTTACGCACTCTGACGGCATGCTCTTGCATGGTATTGGCGGTCATAGCGACGTATGCAGTTCCGCGGGATGCACCATTATCACGGCGCCATCTTTTCGCAAGAGAATTCCAATCATTAAAGAGCAAGTCACGACAATAACCTGTCCTGGGGAAGCGGTCGATGTATTGATAACCGAGCGCGGAATTTCCATAAACCCCAACCGCGAAGACCTCATCTGGCGCGCAAAAAAGTTTGATTTGCCATGCGTTGATATTGCTCAGCAGATGAACGACGTATATCGGATCACGGGCAAACCAGAAAAACCTCGATTTACCGAGCTGCCGGTTGCCCTTGTTGAATGGCGCGATGGCAGCATAATCGACACAGTGTGGCAAATGGCAGAATAACCTGATTTCCCGCTTTTTGTAACTAGGTCGACGAGGGAATTTCAATACCTAATAATGAAAGAATCTCGCGTTGAGGCTTTGTGACTTCAGTAATGATCGAGCCATATTTCCCTGTATAGCGAATCTGAG
>MWDY01000116.1 GCA_002070755.1 Spirochaetes bacterium ADurb.Bin110
GAGATAGCTAATCTGAGAATCGCGGGATCTTGCGTAACAGACATCGTAAATATTGAAACTAAGCGATTTAGTTAGATTGTTGAAACCCTGGAGCTTTATAGTCCTCCCTTTGACTCTTCGGACCAACTAAACAGTCCTCCCTCTCTGTGTTCAGCCCTACGGCGGCTGCGTTGGCATCTGTATCCTTCGCATATTTGGTAATTATATCCTATTTACTGTGTAGGGTAAAGGCAGCACTATGGTAAGACCATGTTCTGAGATAATGTTGAATGAATTGATTACTGTGCACAAAACCGTCGAGCACCATATTAATTGACCATGATAGATCATGTCACATGTTCTGGTTACAAAACAGACTTGACTCTCAAAGCCATCCTACGGCAAAATACACCATATTCTACATTTGCCGGCATGGTGAAATGGCATACACGGTAGACTCAAAATCTGCTGCTTGCAAGAGCGTGTGGGTTCAAGTCCCACTGCCGGCAATTTTTAGTGCTTTTTATTATCCTTCCAAGTCAAGCATATTTTCGATTATATCATTGATATTCAATAGTTTTCATGTATTGCCCATCTTTCTTTGTTTTACTTCCTTGACGAGCGTTTTACATTGGTTTATCCTTTACTTGTAGAATATTTGTAGAACGAAAAGCGGTGTGAATAAAAAGGGGGAAACATGGGTGTAAAGATTCGGCAAAAGAAAAACCATCTGTATTTGGATGTCTATGAACATGGCAGACGAAGCTGGGAAGCTCTGGGCTTAACGGTGCCCAAGGACACGACAGGGAGACGTGAGGTTATGGCGCTGGCTGAGGAGTACCGGCGAAAGAGAGAGATGCAGCTTTTTGCGCAGCGACACCTTCTAACCGACCCGATTAGAATTAAGATAAAACTCATTGATTATGCCGAAGAAAAAGCAAGCGCGTACGACAAACAGGCCCACTTGCCGAAGTCATTGAAATATCTTCGCTCATTCGCAGGCGATGTTCTCCTGAAAGATGTTGACGAAACTTTTGTTGATAGTTACCGAGCCTACCTTTTGGAGCAAAAAAGCTTAGGCCCGACAAGTGCGCGGCACTATCTGGATGCGTTCAAGGCTCTAATGGCTAAAGCTGTGCGAGAACGGCTCATTGAAGTAAACCCCGCGCAAAGCATGAAGACCATCAAAACGCCTGAGGCGAAGCGACCGTTTCTCACTGTTGCTGAGATTCAAATGCTCTTTAACACTCCGATAACCGGCGGGGCACTCGCGCAGGATTGCAAACGCGCTTTTCTCCTTTCTTGCTTTACCGGCTTGCGGCTGGGAGATTTAAAAACTTTGACATGGGGGGATATTCAGAGAGAGCCTGAGGCGGCAATAAGCAAACGTATGAATAAAACTGGTGAAATCATTACGATCCCCCTTGTGCCTTCTGCCTGGCGAATTCTCGATGACAAACAGCTACACCGCCGAGATGAACTAGTTTTCCCAGCACTGGCCGTATCAAAGAGCGAATACAGGCCGCTTGCGCGATGGAGGAAAGCGGCAGGAATCGATAAACCATTCGGGTGGCATGCAGCAAGGCATTCCTTCGCAATGATGAGCCTTGAGGTTTCAGGCGACATTTATGCCGTATCAAGACTGCTGGGACATTCAGACATAAAGATTACAACCGCATACCTGCACTTCATGGATTCGAGAAAGAAGCAGATTCTTGATGCATTGCCCGACATCGATACGCAAGAGAAAAGCGAGATTCTGAAATTCAAAGCAAAAGAATAGGAGCTATTATGGTTTTTAATGAAAATGAAGAGGGTTATAAGAGTGTCGAGGAAATCCTTGAGGCCATAGAAAAAGAATACGACAAGCCATCTGAACGGCGCAAATGCTATTGCAATATTTTGGCTGATATTAGGCAGGAGCAAGAGACAAGAAAGCAAGCCTTCCTTGCGTTAGTTCCGGATACACTGAAAGCGATAGTTGAAGATTGGCCGCAGAACGCTGGTGAGCAAGATGAGGAATTAGGCGATTTTGAAGATACGACTAGCTATAGAGAAAAAACCCTGCGATCTATTTTGAGAAAAGTGGGGAAACCGAATAACGAAAGTGATAAAATGTATATTCTTAAAGCAATTACTTTCACACTTAAAAGCACTAACGCCTATGAACGCTGGCTAGATGCGAAAGTTTACGGTGACAATTTTCAAAAAAAAGGTGACAAATTCAATATAATCCTTCCTCCAATAAAAAATGATAAAGAACAGCTGGAAATTCATGCCCCTCAAGGCGAAGAAGCTAAGCGACAGCAAGAGGTTGGCAAAAAGGTTATAGAAGGAGGCCGAAAAGGTGCAAGGATTGCTTCCCATGGTTCCGAAAAATCCAGAAGAAAGGAAAAAGTTCTCAAGAGATACGACGAAATAATGGCACAACCCCATAAATTGCCAGAGACAGAAGTTAAAAAGCAACTAGCTAATGAATTTCGTATTAATATTTCTACAGTTTATAGATATTTGCAAAACAAATAAAACCTGTTAATTCATTGCCTCATATTCCGCTATTGATTCTTTTTTCGCAATAAAATTCGCAAAACAAGCAAAACAATCAAACCCTCCCGCTGCAAATAAAAAATGTGCGATTTATCCAATCGACGGTAAACTGTGGAAAACCACAGCAATATATACCGCCATGGAGTAAATATGACGAAATTTCTATCTGTTGACGAAGCGGCGACGCTCTTAAAAACTACTCGAAGTTATATTTATAAACTTGTGTGCGAGCGCAAACTACCGACTTACAAACCCACAGGCGGCAGGCTGCTTTTTGATGCTGACGAACTCATTGATTTCGTTCACAAAGGGCGCAAGGCCACCCAGAACGAACTTTCTGACCGTGCCGATGCGATCTTGAACCGGAGGCCATGATATGATCGCGGCGGCACAAAAAAACCCGCCCCAGGCAGGCGGGCAGGATGAAGGGCAAAATGGCTTATCTGTATATAGTATAAGCAATAAACAAAAAGCTGTCAAGTCGAGGATCATCCGCTTGCGGCAATCTTGGCACTTGGAGATTGCTGACTTCCAAAGTTTCGCCATTTTTATCGCCCGACTTTATCTTGAATATGCACCGCCGGATGTTCGAGCGCAATTCATGGGTGCGCCTTCTCAAACGCCGCACAAAACGGTCGAGCTTGCGGAGACATTTTTGCTACTGTACGGCACGGCCGAGGAACAGGTGAAGATAACGGAGGGGCAATATTCGCTGACCGACCTTTGGAGTGCGGCAATTCAGCTTGCAGGGGGTGCGGAATGAGCGAAGTTACACTGCCCATTGACGCAATCCTGCACGAGATCGGAGCCGATCTGCAACCGGCTGTCCATGACTTGCAAGAACGCGTTAATTCCTTATCAGACGTAGAATTTGAGCAAAAACGCAAGGAGCTTGCGGCAGAATTTGGTGTGCGGACTTCTGCCCTTGACAAGCTGCGGCGAAGGCCTGATGCACAAAAACAGGGGCAAGCCTTGGCGCTTGCTAATCCTGTACCTGCTTCTGAACCGCAAGCCGGCAAAAAGCTACTTGACGACCTGGCCGCGCAGATCAGGCGGTTTATCGCCGCTGACGCTGGAAGTATTGATGCCATAACACTTTGGATAGTATTTGCGCATATCGCTGACCGCGCCGCAGTATGCCCGAATCTTGCCTTTGTATCGGCAACAAAAGCCTGTGGCAAAAGCACAGCGCTGGATGTGGTATCTAGGCTTATTCCGCGTTCAATCAACATTGCCAATATCACACCGGCGGCTTTGTTCCGAGTGATCGAGGCGGCGCACCCTTCGTTGATTATTGACGAAGCCGACACGATGTTCAGGCAGAATGAGGAACTTCGCTGCCTTCTGAATGCCGGCTTTACGCGAAGCGCGGCGCAGGTTTTGCGAACCGTGGGCGACGACTACGAACCGAGAATATTCACTGTTTGGGCGGCAAAAGCCTTTGCGCTTATTGGACGGTTGCCTGACACTCTGGAATCGCGTTCCGTTGTGATCCGTATGCGCCGCAGGCTGCCTGATGAAGTGATCGAACGGTTGCGTTCCGATAAAGATCAGGGCTTCGTTGAGCTACAATCGCGGATCGCGCGGTTTATTCTGGACAATGCCGAGGCAATCATTGGCGATGAGCCGGAGCTGCCGGAAGGCTTGAGCGACCGACAGGCGGATGTATGGCGCGAATTATGCCGGATCGCGGATATTGCAGGCGGCGACTGGCCGAAGCGGGCACAACAGGCTGCATTAGAGCTTTGCGCAAAGAGCGATGATGACGGCGACCTGTCAATCCGACTGTTGACCGATATTCAAACGATCTTCGCGGAATCGCCCGAACGGGACTTCTGGCCTTCGCAGGCGATTGTGGATGCGCTCAATGGCCTTGATGAAGCACCTTGGGCTGACCTGAACAACGGCAAAGGGCTGACAACGAACCGCCTTGCAAGGATGCTACAGCGATTCGAGATCAAAACAAAAACCGTGCGCATGGGCAATCGGACACCGAAGGGCTACGCTGCGTCATCCTTCGCCGATATATTCGCGCGATATCTGCAAAACAACCGCAACACGCAACAAAATCGCGATAACTCTTTGCATGACAACAACATAAAATGTTGCGGAATTGTTTCTGTTGCGGATGGCAACCGCAACATTCAGGAAACAGGGCGCAATGATGACGACACGGCAAGCGATGCCGGAAGCACGACAGGCGTATCGGGGGGCTTTGATGAACTCGACATTTTCTAAAATGTTGCGGATTGAAAACGCAACCGCAACACAACCGCAACATGACTATTTATTTATTCCATATACAATTACAGCAAAAATGTTTCGTGTTGCGGATGCTTTAGGGGGTGTATGATGAACAAAGATTGTACTGACGGCTGGATCAGGCGAGCGATTGCGAAGCTCAAAGCATACCGGCTTGACCTGTACCTGGATGACTGTTTCGAGCAAGCGGAATCGCTCAATGCGCTTATCGCCGAAGGAGAACAAATATTGCAAGAAGCGGCACTTGCCCGTAATGGCTACATTGTGAAGGCGCGATGATGGCACTTACAGATCGTCAATTCCACTTGCAAAACGGAACCGCCATAGCAACCGCCATTAAATATATGTATGTGCTATATGTAATTGTAGCGTTTTATGGCGGATTGGCGGTTCAAAAGGGGGTACAGAAAAAACATGCAAATTGGCGGAATTGAGCAAAAACAGCGCCCAAAGTGCGCAATTTTGCAAAGAGCGAACGCGAAAAAGAGGTGTAAATCATGGGTGAAACGACATTTGATGTTGAAAAAAAACTTGCGACCGTTCGGAGGTTGTCGAGCCTGGCAGGTTGCCGCCGCGAGGCAGCGCGGCTTTATGAACAAGCGAAAGCTGAAGGCGGGCGCGATCCGCAGAAGATCAGCTACTATCGGGCTTTGGGCTACCTATTGAATACAGTTGCGGAAATTCTGCGGAATGAAAAACTAGAGGACATTGAGCAAAGACTGAGCACCTTGGAAAAGGCGCAAGGGAGGGCTGGAAAATGAGTTTGAAATCGCGAATCGAAAAACTTGAGCAAAACAGCGGGCGGTCTCCCCTAAGCCTATTTTTGCGATACATGCAAGCCGAAAACGAAAAAGAGGCCAAAACCTTTTACGAAAGATATTTGCGAGCCGACCCTAAGCGGGAAATCGAAGAATTTTCCAAAATCCTCGATCGGCGTGTGGCTACGGCGAAAAGGAAGAGCCAGGAAAATGAAAAGCTGATAGCTGTCAGCGATTGGCGGATAGCGGAGGACTCAAAAAGTGGGGAGGATGAAAAAGACAAAAACAACCCTCGCGCCTTTCATTAAAAACGGTCGTGGCAGAGCTTCTGTTGGGCAGGTGGTGAAAAGGTACGACCTTTGCCGAAAAAACCTAGCTGCGATTGTCTATCCGCTATAGTGAGTAAAGATGCACTCAGAAACATGATTCCGCTATTCAAAAGCGCGAGTTAGCGCATGCACCATGCACTCATGCGGTAGAAGGACCAGGCATAAATCCCTATGGCATGATGGGGAAATTTGCACGATTTTTTTGGGGATTTTGGCTTGACGAAATAAATGGTGGTCCTAATCGATTGGCTCCGAATAAAATCTGCGACTAATATTGTTTGACACCACTCTTGAAGAGGGGTAAAGTGGTATTGTCAGCAACAAATAATAGTGGCAAGGGGACCGTTGTGGATACAACCGGGCTGATAGAAACCGCAGTTTGGAAGCCCTGGAACCTGCCTTCGGAATTCGAAAAGGCGTATTAAAACCAAACTTTGACAAAAAAGGAGCATTCTTCATGGATGCCAAAAAAGAACAGGAACGCGCAGAACTGCACCGCACAATCTGGAATATTGCCAACGATCTTCGGGGCAGTGTCGATGGCTGGGATTTCAAGCAGTATGTGCTTGGGATCCTGTTTTACCGCTACATTTCCGAAAACCTGGCCAGCTACATTAACCGGGGCGAGCATGAAGCCGGGAATACGGACTTTGATTATGCCAGGCTTCCGGATGAAGAAGCGGAAGAAGCGCGGGCGGACTTGGTCCAGACCAAAGGTTTTTTTATCCTGCCAAGCCAGCTCTTTGAAAATGTCCGGAAACGAGCCCAGGCAGACGAGAACCTCAACGAAACGCTGGAAAAGGTTTTCCGCAGTATTGAAGCTTCCACCCAGGGCGGTCCCAGCGAGGACAATTTCAAAGGCCTGTTCGACGATATCGATGTCAACAGCAACAAGCTGGGCAGCACCGTCGCCAAGCGGAACGAGAAACTCGTCAAGCTCCTGAACGGCGTGGGCGATATGAAGCTGGGTGACTATCAGGACAACACGATTGATGCCTTCGGCGATGCCTACGAATTCCTGATGGGCATGTATGCCTCCAATGCGGGCAAGAGCGGCGGCGAATATTATACGCCCCAGGAGATGAGTGAGCTTCTGACGCGTATCGCGCTGGTGGGGAAAACCGAAGTGAACAAGGTGTATGACCCCGCCTGCGGCTCCGGATCCCTTCTGCTCAAGTTCGCAAAGATTCTCGGCAAGGAGAATGTGCGGCAAGGCTTCTTTGGGCAGGAAATCAATCTGACTACCTACAACCTCTGCCGCATCAACATGTTCCTGCATGATATCGACTATGACAAGTTCGATATTGCCCATGGCGATACCCTGACGGATCCCTTGCACTGGGATGACGAGCCTTTTGAGGCGATCGTGTCCAATCCACCGTATTCCATCAAATGGGACGGCGATTCTAATCCGCTTTTGATCAATGACCCGCGGTTTTCTCCCGCCGGGGTGCTGGCGCCCAAGTCCAAGGCAGACCTGGCCTTTGTGATGCACTCGCTGGCCTGGCTGGCCACCAGCGGCACCGCGGCCATTGTCTGTTTCCCGGGCGTCATGTACCGGGGCGGCGCGGAGCAGAAAATCCGCAAATACCTGATCGACAACAACTACGTCGACTGCGTGATCCAACTGCCGGACAATCTTTTTTTCGGCACCAGCATCGCTACCTGCATCATGGTGCTGAAAAAGTCCAAAACCGATAACAGCACGCTGTTCATTGACGCTTCCAAAGAGTGCGTCAAGGTGACCAACAGCAACAAGCTGACTCAGGAAAATATCGAGACAATTCTTTCTGCCTACACCGCGCGGGCGAACAATGACCATTTTGCCCGGCTTGTCCCCAATGCCGACATTGCCGCGCAGGACTACAATCTTTCTGTTTCTACCTATGTTGAGCAGAAGGACACGCGGGAAGTGATCGACATAGCCAAGCTCAACGCGGAGATCGAGCAAATTGTAGCGCTGGAGCAGGTTCTGCGGGATGAGATTGCTAAGATCATCGAGGAAATTGAGGGGCAAGGGAATGAGTAAGTTGGATGAGCTGATTGCCGAGCTTTGCCCGGATGGGGTGGAGTATAAAACACTTGGACAAATTGCAAAAGATATATATCGTGGTTCAGGCATTACAAGAGACCAAATTACTTCATCCGGGACGCCGTGCGTCCGTTATGGTGAATTATATACGACTTATAATATTTGGTTTACTGAATGTGTTTCTTTTACTGATGAGTCAACCATCGTAAATAAAAAATATTTCGAATATGGTGACCTGCTTTTTGCAATTACTGGTGAGAGTGTCGAAGAAATAGCAAAATCATGTGCATATATTGGTCATGAGAGATGCTTAGCTGGCGGTGATATTGTAGTCCTAAAGCATGATCAAGACCCCAAGTATCTGTCATATGTATTGTCAACAGAAGATGCACAGAGGCAGAAGAGTAAAGGCAAAGTAAAAAGCAAGGTAGTACATTCTTCTGTTCCTGCAATTAGTGAAATCCGCATCCCCCTCCCCCCGCTTTCAGTCCAGCGTGAAATAGTCCGGATCCTTGACAATTTTACCCAGCTCACAGCGGAGCTCACAGCGCGGAAAAAGCAGTACGAGTATTACCGCGACAAACTGCTGACCTTTAAGGAGGCAAAGGCATGAGCCTCTACAACATCGTGGTTTCGTCGAATGAAAGCACGGTGGTTGCCGAATATATTCCAGAATTCTCTGCCGAAGTTGTATACCAGAGCGAGGCAGACCTGGAGCGCGGGTTCATCCGACAGCTGCAGGCTCAAGGGTATGAATACCTGCAGATTCACAATGAAGATGCGCTGATCGCCAACCTGCGAAGGCAGCTTGAACTGCTCAACGCCTATAGCTTTTCCGATGCTGAATGGAAACGGTTTTTTGCGCAGAACATTGCCAGCAGTAACGAAGGCATTGTCGAAAAGACCCGGAAAATACAGACTGACCATGTGCAGATTCTGCACCGCGATGACGGCACTGCCAAGAACATCTACCTTATTGACAAGAAAAACATTCACAACAACCGTCTGCAGGTCATCAACCAGTATGAGGAATCATCAGGAACCCATGAGACCCGGTATGATGTGACCATTCTGGTGAACGGCCTGCCCCTGGTCCATGTCGAGCTGAAACGCCGGGGCGTTGCCATCAGGGAAGCCTTCAACCAGATAAAACGCTACCAGCGGGACAGCTTCTGGGCAGCAAGCGGCCTGTTTGAGTATGTGCAGATCTTCGTCATCTCCAACGGCACTCATACCAAGTACTACTCCAACACCACCCGCTCAAGCCATATCAGGGAATCAGGCGAAGCGGAACGGAGCAGGAGCAAGAAGACCAGCAACAGCTTTGAATTCACCTCGTACTGGGCAGACGCAAACAACAAGCCCATCGCCGATCTCGTGGACTTTACCAAAACCTTTTTCGCCAAGCACACTCTGCTCAATGTGCTGACCAAATACTGCGTGTTCACGACCGAGAACCTCTTGCTTGTGATGCGCCCCTACCAGATTGCTGCCACGGAACGCATCCTTTCCAAGATTGAGATTGCAAGCAACTACAAGAAAACCGGCACCGTCGATGCAGGCGGCTATATCTGGCATACCACCGGAAGCGGCAAGACCCTGACCTCCTTCAAAACCGCCCAGCTTGCCTCATCGCTCCCCTATATCGACAAGGTCCTCTTTGTGGTGGATCGCAAGGACCTCGATTATCAGACCATGAAGGAATACGACCGCTTCCAGAAAGGCGCCGCCAACAGCAATACCTCGACCCGAATCCTGCAACGACAGCTCGAAGACCCAACTGCAAAGATCATCATCACCACCATCCAGAAGCTGGATGTGTTTATCTCCCAAAACAGAACCCATGATGTCTATAAAAAGCACGTGGTCATTATTTTTGACGAATGTCACCGCTCGCAGTTCGGGGACATGCACAACAAAATCGTTAAGTCCTTCAGGAATTACCACCTCTTCGGTTTTACGGGGACACCCATCTTCGCCGCAAATGCCGGAAACGGCGGCAACCCGCTTATGAGGACCACCGCCCAGGTTTTTGGCGACATACTGCACACCTACACCATCGTGGACGCCATCAACGACGGCAACGTCCTGCCTTTCCGCATCGATTATATCAACACGATAAAGATGAAGGATGACGTGAAGGACAAGAGCGTTCCCGCCATCGATACCGAAAAGGCACTGGCGGATCCGGAGCGCATCCGCGAGGTAGTCGGCTATATCCTCGACCATTTTGACCAGAAAACAAAACGGAACAGCTTCTATACCCTGCAGGGACAGCGAGTATCGGGCTTTAACTCCATTCTGGCGGTGAGCTCGATACCTATGGCCATGAAATACTATACGGAACTCAAGCGTCAGCTGGCCGAGCGAGGCCGGGCGCTCACGGTGGCCACCATTTTCAGCTACAGCGCCAATGAAGATGACCCCGAAGATGTTTTCCCTGATGAGGACTTTGATACCGACAAACTGCCACCCAGCTCCCGCGATTTTTTGGAATCCGCGATTGCAGACTACAATGCCACGTTCAACGTGAATTTCGACACCTCATCCGATAAGTTCCAGAATTACTACAAAGACCTGTCCCTGCGCATGAAAAAGCGCGAAGTTGACCTGCTGGTCGTCGTCAACATGTTCCTGACCGGCTTTGACGCCACGACCCTCAACACCCTATGGGTAGATAAAAACCTGAAACAGCACGGCCTTCTGCAGGCCTTTTCACGCACCAACCGGATCCTGAACTCCGTGAAGACCTACGGCAACATTGTCTGCTTCAGGAATCTGCAAAAAGAAACCGATGAGGCGATCGCGCTGTTCGGCGACAAAGACGCTGGAAGCATCGTGCTGCTGAAAAACTATGAGAGCTACTACCATGGCTATGACGAAAACGGCAAGCACCAACCAGGGTATGCTGAGCTGATTGAGGAATTGCAGAAAACCTTCCCAACAGGACAGCCAATCATTGGAGAACATCAGCAGAAAGAATTCATCAGGCTCTTCGGCGCCATCCTGCGGCTCAAGAATATCCTGACGGCATTCGACAATTTTTCAGGCAATGAAATCCTCACAGACCGCGATTTCCAGGACGACCAGAGCGTCTACATCGATCTGTACCAGGAGTTCACAAAAGGCAAAGACAACGAAAGAGAAAGAATCAACGATGACATAATTTTCGAAATTGAGCTCATAAAGCAGGTCGAAATCAACATCGACTACATCCTGATGCTCGTGGCGAAGTACCATGCATCCAACTGCGAGGATAAGAGCATCTTGGTTTCAATTGATAAAGCCATCGGCTCCAGCACCCAGCTGCGAAGCAAAAGAGAGCTCATCGAGCACTTCATTGAAACCGTCAATGCATCCACCAAAGTGGAGGAAGATTGGCGAAAGTTCGTCTATACGCAGAAGGAAGCCGATCTGGCCGCGCTCATCAGCGAAGAAAGGCTAAAACAGGAAGAGACGAGGAAATTTCTTGATAATGCATTCCGGGACGGTGTGCTGAAAACCACTGGTACCGATATCGACAAGATTATGCCTCCGCTCTCTCGGTTTGGTGGTGGGCGGGAAGCCAAGAAGCAAGGAATTATTGCCAAGCTAATGAGATTCTTTGAGAAGTATTTCGGGCTGGTTTGATTTGCAATTCCATGATCATACATTGAAATCGGCTATATATGAGGAGAGTGAAAATAATTAGGGGTTCCTGAAGAACCCGCCCCTCATCATTTCAAGCAGCTAATAACTGCCAGTTTTGCGTTTTGAAGCCCTTTCTGACCAGCTCAAATAGGGTTTCCAACAGGGCCGCAAAAAAGGCTTTCGCCTTCTTCCGATACAACACCATGAGGTTCATCACCAGGAACACCATCATGATTGCACTTTCACTCGTTTCCCGCAGTTTCGTCCCTATCCGATCCAGCGAGTATCGCCGTTTGCCTTCCCCGAACTTGCCTTCTACCGCGATCCTCGTGCGCTCATCCTCACGTTCTGTTCTTCTTTGTTCGCGTATTCTCTCCCGGTTCTTTTCTCGTTCCTGAAATGGCCGCCCCAGCTTCGGCCCAGAAAGCCGAATTCCCTTTTCCTGACAGTACTGCAGGTTCTCTCGTGTCCGATATATTTTGTCTGCGCACACCACTTCCGGATACCTTCCGTATCGCTGCCTGTACGCTTCCAGGCTCACCGACAGCTTTGCTCCAAACTCATACATGCCCCGCGCTTTTCCTCGTGCAATCGGCCGCACATAGGGCTTGGCGATGCTCACAATCCTTCCTGCAAGTGAATGGCTCTTGCGGCGGTATAACTCTCGCTGCTGCCGTGCAAGTTCAGAGATGACCACAAGATCTCGATACTGCTTTCGTGTCAGGATATCGCATCCTGCATGCTCTCTATAGTCACTGATAATCCGCAGGTTCCGTTCCACATACTGCAGTTGTTTTCGTATCGCGTTTCGTATCGTCGTCTCCCGTGGCTTGCGGTTGCGTATGAAAGTTAAAAATTCTTTCCGCGCCCGTTTGCGATAGGTCCGTGGTTTTGCATAGCCCGCCGGTGCCTGCTCGTGGAGCACATCGATGATCTTCTCTGTTTTTCTTCGTGCTTCGTCCAAAAGACTCACATCATTCGGAAAGCGCATATCTTCAGGCGCACAGGTTGCATCGACAATCAGCGTCCCTCTGTTCTTTTCTTCTGATGCTGCAGATGCGGAGGGATCGTCATCATCATCTTCTTTATCCTCCCGTGCAGGCTCTTGCTTGTGTGCCTCGATGATGAGTGCGTTGATCTCTTTTAGAATAGTTCCTGACAGCCGTTTTCTGAAATGCACCATCATGCTCGGATCAAAGGGCAGTTCATCCTTGTAGCCTTCATACCCCAGAAAGTACTGAAGGTACGGACTTTCCCGGATATCTTCGACCAGTTCTTCATCTGATACGTTCTTTTTCTCTTTGATGATGAGTGCGCCTAATGCAACCCGCACCGAAAGCGCCGGTCGTCCATTGTTCGCGGCAAAGAGCTTTGAATACCGCTTTTCAACTTCATCCCAAGGTATTAAATCTGCGAGCACTACCCAGCGGTTCTCTCGGTTGAGCTTGCCTCCGAAGACCATGTCGAATTTCTCAAATTCGGGTTCATTTTTGGGTATCCGATACATCGTAAGCCTTTCAAGTGCACGGGTTTTTGGCGATTCTTTCGATTTTCTGTGCACTTTATGAGCTCAGTATAGCATATAATATCATATTATACAATACTTTAGATGTTTTTCAGGAGCCCCTATTTATGCTTTGCCAGATTTATTTTTAGTCCCATCAACGAAATCATATGTCGACCCGGGCTTATTCGTTGGTGGTAAATGTTTGCCTTTTTCTGCCGTTATCTCTTTGCCTTTCCCGCCTTTTGGACCTATTGTCAAATATTGCCCAGATGCCGGGGCTTTCTCACCAGGCTTTAATCCGCTTGTCTTTCCCATAACTACCTCCTTATATATTTTATATTTGAATGCTAACCCCCGCCCTCTCCAGCATTTTCTTCATAAATAAGATCATAAAATACCTGGCTGTTTAGTTCCGCATTCAGCGCAAACCTTTGCTGTCCAGTAATTCTCATGCTGACACTTTGGGCAAATCCATTTTGCGCTGAGTGGTTCTTCTTTTATTGAATTCAGTTTTGGGATTGATTCTAATGCTGGCCCAGATTGCATTGTCTGCCATTGCGGCGGAGGCGATAAACGCTCTAGAGCTTGCAGCATTTTCTCTTGCTGCTCAACGATTTTATCGATTTTGTAATACCATAACACCACTTTTCTCAAAAGCAAAAATAGGCCAACGATTATTGCGATTACAATAATGGCCGCTATAATGACAGAACCAGGATCTGAATTATATCCATACATAATGATGCCTCTTTTAAAATAATTTTCTATTTTAGAGATGCTATCTTTTGCTGAGCGGATTCAAAAAAGGCTTTCATATTTTGCAGCATATCCATAGGATAAAATCCTGAGAATTTCTCTCCAATATAGAAGAATGATTTTCGCCCTGTATCGCCTATGTAAAAGCCAAAACTAATTTCTTTCTTTTCGGTATCAAAATTAAATTCAGTATAAGGAATTGGGGATGCAATTTGCTTATTTTTTTCAATCATGTAATTTAGTGCATTAATTACACTAGGGATTTCGCTTTCGCTTACCAATTTTGTAATATCCCCTTTATCATATTGAGAATTATAATAGCTTCCAGTTAACCGCAATAAATATGTTCTCGGACTGCCATCGCGCTGCACTATTGCAATTTCTGCAGTTATCTTTTTGTCAAAGCTTTGAATGGGGATAAATTGCTTAATAATCATCGAGCTATTCTGCAAATTGAGAGATGTTTGATCAAGATCGAATATTGCAGATACAGATGCGGGCGCGGTGTTTTGAGCCCAAAGAATGGCTGAAAGAACAAGAAACAATGATAGGAAGGAAAATTTTTTCATTATGTGCCTCCTATTAGGTATTATATACCATAACAGGATATGCGCAATTAATATTTTTTAAAAAGCTTTAAATACAGCTGTATATTTTGTGACTATGAATTACAAAATACTTTGGTTTGCGGCATTGCATTCCATTCTCTGCCATCAAGGATCCTGCCAGCTTTCTTCTTATTTGTTCCACCCCACTGCTTGAAGAAAAAAGCCGCATTATAAGTTTGAGCCATCTTTTGCAAACCCCTGTCCCCTTCTGCTTTCATCGGCCGCGCGTTAGTCCCGGATTCGCCGCCAACAATGATCCAATCTATTCCTTGCAAAGAATGCGATGCATCAATCTCAGAAAGCAGAGGTTCAAAAGAAATGAATTTCACTGCCATCAGAATCTTTTTCAGAAGCTCTATTCTATGTGCATAAGCTTCTGATTCAACGGTCACTCCCATTCAGATGTTGCCAGGCCACTCAAGTCTTGGCGCAAGCTGGAAGCAATGGTACTGGCAATGGAGAGCACAGAGTATTCGCGATATTCTGCTTGACAGCTGCTTTTGAGGGTGTTGTAACTATGCTGGTACCCCTGGGGGAATTACCATGGCCCTGCCGGGGGATAAGATGAGCCACGACAATATGAACCAAAAAATCTAATTCTTGCTAAAAAGCTATCTATCTATTTTGATTAA
>MWDY01000117.1 GCA_002070755.1 Spirochaetes bacterium ADurb.Bin110
GCATAGGCTTCGCCAGGTCCTCGCCTGGGCTCCCAGAGAGTGGATCTATGCAAGCGACGACTCCTTTACACGAGGGAAATCAGCCTTCACAGCCTTGTCGGGCACACGCACCTTCGAGTTTGCTATCGCTCCCTATGCGGACCGGATAGAAGCAGAAAGACACTCAATGAACTATGCTACACCCCTGATAGCGATTTGGCAGGACTCAAGCGAAGCAGAAGCATCTAAATCTGCTCCGACAAGCAACACAACGCCCTCCGATCATATTCAGTCCTCCAGCGCCCTCGCGGTAGATTCAGAGAAAATATTTGTCACAGCCTTCTTGGTACAAAATGGGAATATCATCGCAAGGCTCTGGAATGCTTCCGGAAATGAAGTGACGAGCGCACTCCAAAGCCATTCCAGCATCCCTCTTTTCGAGAAGGTCCCAGGCTCAAGATCAAGCTCAGAAAGCGCATCGTGGCGAAACATCGAAGACAATAAGCTTTCTCTGCGCCCATGGGGAATTCATACACTGAAGATAGGGTGAGCAAGCTTAATGTGCATCAATTCAAAAAGGGCACAATCTTGCACAACCTTAGATTCATCAATCTAGAAAACTGAAGATTCAGAAGCTTCGCGTTCTTCGAATGCAGCTTCAGCATTATCGAACTCATAGGAAAGAGAAAGGTATCCGCTGCTTGAGCTTGTTGCGTTTGCTTCGAGCATAATATTTGCAACTGTAGATGACATATCTGCTCCAGTCTCATCATCCCAGAATGCTGCAAGTGTCCTTTCTTTTTGTTTGAGACCCATCATCCAGTCGTTTGGTTCTTTCCAGATGCTTCCATACTTAAGAAAATCAAAAACTTTGCTTGGACCATAGACCGCTTCAATCTGTTTTCGTATTTTATCAAAGTCCGATTTGAGCTCCGTGCCGAATGAAGAAATTGTTTTGCTTTTGCTAAAAGCAACTATTTTGTAAACTCCTAAAGTGGGACTTATAAGCGCCACATATCTATCAAAAGAAGGGTGAACTTTTGGAGGCTGGATTTCATATCCAATCCCGAATTCTTTGGCTGGAGCACCTGATATACTTTCGATTTGCTGCAGCGTCATACCCATTTCGATTCCGAAAGGTCCTGCATTCGCGAGAGTCGTGACTAGACCAATAAAGATGATAATTGCGATAGGCCTTATTCTTTTCATTGCTATCCTCCTCTAGGCTTCTTGTTACATTCTTATTACATCAGGAAGGACATAAAATGTCCCTAATCGAAAAAATTCTGTCTAATAGAAGTCTCAAAATACCATTTAAGAATTAGAAGAGCTTAAAATACATTGAATATACCCATAACAACTACCAATTCTATTATTGCTTTCCCATAATTTTGAATCTAAACTAGAATAAAACTAGGAATCTACCTGAAAGGAGGTCTTATATGAAACGCACAGTTTTTGTCGGACTGGTATTCCTATTGGCCCTGCTTCCTGCCTTATATGCCAAAGGCCCAGACCCAAAAGAAGCAGCCATTGCATCACAACTAATCTTGTGGAGCGCGGCGGCCGAAGATGAAGCCGAAGCATTGGTAAAAGCATTCAATGCTAAACACCCCGAAATAAAGGTCAGCATCATACGAGCGGGCTCAGGTGAACTGATAACCCGTCTCAATGCCGAACAGCCACGGCCACAAGGTGATATTCTATTAGCCATCGCAAAAGAAACATTCGACGAGCACTATAATCTATTCCGTCCATATAGGTGTGCAAATCACGATTCAATACCACCAACTGTCCGAGATAAAGCCGAAGTTCCTCGATATTATGGTTTTTCGATGCCATTGCAAGCATTCATTGTGAACACCAAACTCCTAAAGCCCGATCAATATCCGAAAAAATGGATCGATCTCACAAACCCAAAATACAAAGGCGAGATCATACTTGCAAATCCAGCTCTTTCTGGTTCTGCATATTCCCAAATCTATATGATATATAAACTCTATGGTGAAGACGCATTGAAGAAACTGGCAAAGAATGCCGTTTTTGTTGCAAGCTCAACAGCTGTTCCCGAATCGGTTGCCCGTGGAGAATATGCCATAGGCGTTACGGGAGAGGCAAATATTGCTAAATATATCCTGGAGGGAGCCCCTGTAACATATGTCTATCCTGAAGAGGGTACGGGAGCACGATTTGACGCTTCTGCAATTATAGCAAATGGTCCTAATCCTAAAGCAGCAGAGTTGTTTATGGATTTTGTCACTACGCCAGAGACTTTTAAGATCATTCTCAATACGCGTCAACGGCGCGTAGTAGTCGATTATCTTCCAGGCCCAGGACCATTGCCGTCTCTCGATAAGATTAAACTCTTCGATTATGATGCTGTAGAAGCTGGTGCCCTGCGAGATGAATTGACATCCAAGTTTTCCGACTGGATCCAGTAAACCTTTGTTATCTTGCATCGCCTCATCGAGGAGAGAGCCTTATGAAACAACCCCTGCAATATGACAGGGTGAATAAGATTTTCAATGAAGGATCAAAGCATGCAGTACATGCTTTGCGCGATGTTTCTTTTGCAATAGATGCAGGGGAACTCTTCTGTTTGCTTGGTCCCAGCGGATGTGGAAAGACCACTCTTCTACGATGTACAGCAGGGCTCGAGTCTATAACTAGCGGGCATATTCTATATGGAGATAGCGATATAACCAAGATTCCGCCCTATCGAAGAAACATCGGGATGGTGTTCCAGAGTTTTGCGCTTTATCCTCATATGAATGTATTTGAAAATGTCGCCTATGGACTGCACGTGCGGAAGCTAGATGATAAAGAAGTCAAGCGAAAGGTTAATCAGATAATGGAACTTGTGGGGCTTACCGATGTCCTAGAGCGGAATCCAAGCCCTACTGCCCTTTCCGGTGGGCAGCAGCAACGCGTTGCTATTGCGCGCGCTCTGGTCTATGACCCAGATGTTTTGCTCCTAGATGAACCGCTTGCTAATCTAGATGCAAAACTACGTAGGTATATGAGGGCTGAGATTCGAAGAATCCAAAAGGCTACGAATATCACAACGATCTTTGTTACGCATGATCAGGAAGAAGCAATGGCGGTAGGAGATCGGCTTGCTGTGCTTAGAGATGGTGTGGTTGAACAAATAGGCACATCAAACGAGCTTTACCATAATCCTTGCAATGCCTTTGTTGCCAATTTCATTGGGAAGATGAACTTTTTCTCTGGGCAGGTGCTTGAATACGACAGCGATACGGTGACGGTTTCCCTATATGATGGCACATTGCTTCCAATACGCAGAAATAACTACAGGGCATCAACCAAGCCAATAAAAGGCGATATGATCATGGTTGCAGCAAGGCCTGAGCACTTATCGATAAGCATTCAGGCCTCTGGCCCTTCTATTGCCGGTCAAGTGTCCATCATCCAGCATCTAGGACATATTGTGCGCTATGAAGTGGATGTTCCTCCTGAGTTTTCTGATCAGCCATTGGAAATCGACATGGAGGGCCTTGTAGAATCAGTGAGAGAGAAAGATAACGTTAGGGTCGCCTTCGATCGACAGAAAATTGCTGTGTATGGGAGCGATGAATCGAGATGAGAACCGCATCATTTCCCAAAAATATTGTTATAGCAATAAAGCGCTTCTTTCAAAAAGACTTGACCCCTTACATCATATTCGCTGTTCCTCTCATCTTTCTCATGATTTTTCTCTTTTGGCCTTTAGCAAATACTTTTATTAGGGCATTCATGGACAAAGGCTCTAAATTCGATCTATCACATTTAAATCTGAACAACTTTCGCAAGTTCCTGGAATCGCCTCTCTATCAGAAAAGCCTACGCAATTCTTTTGTGCTCAGTATATCTGTTATGGTGTTTTCCCTGCTTATTGGTATACCCATGGGCTATATTGTTGCAAGAGTGAAAATTCCAGCAAAGAATCTGCTCCTTTCGCTCGGTATTTTGCCTGTCATCATGCCATCATTCGTAGGTGCTTTCTCATGGATCATTCTTCTGGGGCGGCAGGGTGTGCTTCGGCACGCATTAAATACTATTCTCTTACCGATTGGGATCGAGCTTCCGCCCATCTATGGTATGTTTGGAATGATTCTTACAATGGCACTTACCTATTATCCATTTGTGTTCCTTTTAAGCTACAGTGCATTCTCTTCTGCAAACCCTTTGCTAGAAGAAGCAGCAATGCTTATGGGAGCTAGTAAATGGAGGATATTCCGAACTATAACCTTCCCGCTTATTCTTCCCAGCATTGGAGCTTCTGGGCTACTCGTATTTATCCGCTCCATTGGAAGCTTCGGCATACCTGCAATAATCGGAGGGCAACAATACGTATTGCCTACCCTCATTTATTTCCGTGTCAATGGCTTTTGGGATCTAAATGGTGCTTCAGCAATAGCCGTGGTGAATGTGATT
>MWDY01000118.1 GCA_002070755.1 Spirochaetes bacterium ADurb.Bin110
GCCCCAGAGAGCTACTTTTGCATTGGCCTTGGCAAAGGCAATTGCAATATAAGATGGGAGCATGCCTCCTCCACCCGTTACCACTGCTATCTTGCCTTCCAGACTGAACATCGATTCAACAAACGACATCGATAAACTCCTTATATTAAAATTAATCCTAAAGTTTTAGCTAAGTCTTCCATTTCTACTGCCCAGGCATTATAAGGTTCGGAAGGAACATTGTGATTGCAGGGACATAGGTCACAAGGAACAATGTCGCAATCATAGCAATATAGAATGGAATCATCGCCTTTGCCGCCTTTTCTATAGATATCTTGCCAATTGCACATCCCACAAAAAGGGCAGATCCCACGGGTGGCGTACATAAACCTATGGCGAGATTGATCATCAACATTATGCCAAAATGGATGGGCGACATACCGAACTTCCCAATCAATACAGGATACAGTATTGGAGTGACAATGAGAATTAGCGGAGCCATATCCATGATCATTCCAAGAAAGAGAAGGAGTATGTTGACAAGGAAGAGCAATACGTACTTGTTGTCCGTTATAGAGAGCAAGAACTCAGTAGCCATAGCAGGAATCCGCAAGTAAGCCATGAGCCACGAAAAAGAGCTAGCTGTCGCAATCAACGTCATGACCATTGTGAGCGTCTTGAGAGTACTATAGAGAATGCCTCTGAATTCTTTGAGTGGAATCTGCTTATATACAAAGAATGTAATTATAAATGCATAGACTGCGGCTACTGCAGCAGATTCGGTTGCGGTAAAAACACCCGCAACAACGCCTACAATGATAATCACCGCGACAAACAATCCCCAAAAAGCATCGATGGCGATCTTGATTCCTTCTTTGAAAGAATATTTTTTCCCTTTAGGATAATTTCTTTTTACAGAAAGAATATATACAATAATAGCTAGAGAAATACCAAGCAGAATACCAGGGATATAGCCACCGAGGAAAAGCCTCCCAACAGACACACCGCCAGCTGCAACCGAATAGATGATCATATTGTGGCTGGGAGGGATGATTATCCCCTGCGTTGCGCTCGTCACGGTTATGGCCACCGAAAAATCGTTGTCGTAGCCGTTTTTGTTCATAAGAGGGATGATAATGACACCGGTAGAGGCGACATCGGCTACCGCAGAGCCCGAGATGCCTCCAAACAACATGCTATCGACTACGTTGACCATGCCAAGACCTCCGCGAACCCTCCCGACAAGGACATTCGCGAGGTTTATGATTTTTTCCGCTATGCCTCCCCGTGCCATCATCTCGCCAGCGATGATGAAGAACGGAATGGCAAGCAAAGAGAATGACTTTACGCCCTGCACCATCTGCTGCACGATAGCCATTAATGGTATATGCAAATAAAGAGCGGTCGCTATGGAGGCCGTAGCGAGCGAAAAAGTAATGGGTACTCTCAAAAGAAGCAGAAGAACAAATCCGCCCAAAAGAATTATCGTGGGAATTGTCACATTCATAGCGCTAGCTCCTCAATATATCTCTGATTCTTCCACCTTGACCGGAAAAGTATGCTTCGAGTTTTTCGTCGAACATATTGAATCCGAAAATATGAAAAATAGCTTCGACAATTGCCACAAAGCCCGACAACGGAAGAACAAGGTAGAGAATTCCCGCTGGCAGCATAGTTGCGGGCATAATTGACCTAAAAGTGAACTGCACAAGCTTGCTTCCATATATAATCATGATCGCGCCAATAAAGATGTAGATAAGATCGGTAAGCATATCCAGAGCGCGATTTAGAGAGGCGGAAATTTTTTCTCGGTTAACGATATTTATGGAAAAATGCAGGCGATACTTCACTCCGAGCCCCAAAGAAAGGAAAATAAACCAGACCTCTAGCACGAGAGCAACTTCTTCTGACCAATAGATACCGCTATTGAATACATAGCGCAGCACCACATTGACGAATACCAATAGGAGCATCGCCACAATCATGATCATAGAGAGATCTATTAATAGGATATGGATAAACGTAACTGCGGAGACAATGAATTTTTTCATGATGAACCTCAATTTCAGGCATAGAAGACTATATCGAAACGCACGCAAGACTGCATCGCATACTAGGCAGACTCAGATATGCAACCCTGCGTGCATCTCGACGGCCTCGTCAAAAAGAATCCAATGCTTACTTTACAGCGCGAATTCTTGCGACGAGATCCTGAATCTCTTTTGTTTGCTGTTTGTACATAGGCTCCACTGCTTTCATCCATTCCGTCTTGTCGGGTATTGGGATGATGATGCAGCCCGCCGCCTTTACTGCATCCATCGAGACCTTGACATAAGCATCCCATTGAGCACGCTGATAATCTATGGCATCCATTGCAGCATTCTTGATCAAATCCTGATCTGCCTTCGACAATCTGCCAAGAGAAATCTTAGAACCGATGATTATCTCTGGGACCATCGTATGCTCGTCTAGAGTATAGTATTTTGCAACCTCATAATGACTTGCAGAATAATAGGATGGCGGATTGTTCTCTGCGCCATCGACCACTCCTGTCTGTAGACCAGAATAGACCTCGCCATAGGGCATTGGTGTGGGTATTGCACCGAACGAACGCACTAGCCCCAACATTAGCTCGCTCTCTTGCACCCTGATCTTCATGCCTTTCAGATCCGCGGGTGTATAGACTGGCTTTTTGCTATTGTAGAAACTCCTCGCTCCTGCTTCGAACCAACCAAGCCCAATGAAACCAAAAGGTTCGAGGCTCGCAAGGAGCTCCATGCCGATATCGCCCTTCAACACCTTCCACATATGATCTGAGTCTCTGTAAAGATAAGGCATCTGGAATGCATTGAGTTTTGGAACAAAGGCGGCTACTGGGCTTATAGATACACGAGTGATGTCTATGGCTCCGAACTGCACTTGCTCGATCACGGCCTTTTCTTCGCCAAGTTGAGAGCCAGGATAGACTTCGATTATTATCCGTCCATTCGAGCGTTCCTTTACAAGGCGAGCGAATTCCTCATCTCCCAATTCCGTGGGATAGCCTTTGGGATGGGTCTCGGCAAGCCTCAATACAATCGGCTTAGCCTGAGCAAACAACATCGACGGTAAGAGGATAAGCAACAAGGCAAGCGCGATAATACGAAACTTTTTCATACGCACAACCTCCTATCAAATCTAATCTTTTGCAGATATTTGAGATATACCTGCAATTAGTAATTATATGAGGCTATTCTTTGTTTTGTGTTTGGTAATTCCATGCCTATTCTTGGCAATATGATGCTTGGAAAGACTCTAGCTCGATCTTGGTTGGAATTGTTCGATATAGCGCGACGGCGAGATACCTTCTATTTTGGTAAATACTTTTGTGAAATAACTTTGATCGCGAAAGCCAACCAGAAATGATGCAACTTTCACCGAGACACCATTCAAAAGCAGGCTTTTCGCTCTTGCTATTCGGATTCGTGATAGGATCTCCCCAAAACTAATTCCGGTCTCCTTCATAAGCAAGCGGGAAAGATGAGAAGGACTTGTATTGATGGCCATGGCCAAATCCTTTAGACCAATGTTCTCCATGAAATGGTCTTCAAGCCACAGCAATGCAAGGCTAGCAACCGTATGGGGGTCCTTAACCTTCAGTTCATCGATCTGTGTCGGATTCAATACGATGACTGGCCGATCTACAGAGCTAAGGTTGAAGGCGGTTGTGGCCATCTTGAGAGCTGTCGATGCCAAACGATAGTCTGCAGCACTGATACCTATCCGAAGTGTTCTAGCTCCGGCATCTCGACAGCGGAAAAGGAAGCGTGCAATGCTTTCTTCTTCAAAATGCTTCCTGTATCTAGAAAAGAAATCTTGGAAACTCTCATCGCTCTCGCCATTATTTATCTCATAGGGGAGGATTATCAATATATTCATTATTGGATCCAGAATTTGCTCGCCTCTCATCGCTTCAGCTCTTGGCTCTCTGGGTGAGACGAAAAGCATTGCTTTGGATTCAGCAAGTCCAATATCGGATATTAAGAATTTTTCGGTAAGAATAGGGAAGATTCTCTGGAACTCACTTGAGGCTAGAGAAAACATATCGCCAGACATAAATTTCTTTATTCCTGCTACAAGAGCTATGCAGAGCCAAGTTTCGCTCCCCGTTTCCAGTTTTACCAGCTGTCTAACGATCTCCATATCCATTGTATTTTCGCGTAATGCCGAATAGACTTTTGCTCGGAGAAAGTCTTTTAAGTCAGCTGCTGCACGCTTAGCTTCCGCTTGCCTTTTCTCCTCCTCTTTCCGAGCTTTTATCTCGCTAAATGCTAGAAAAAGCGCATTGTAGACTTCTGCTGTCGATGCTGGCTTAAGAAGATATTCTATGACACCATATCTCAAGGCCTGGCGAGCATATGAAAAATAATCATAGGCTGTCACCATTACTATTATTGGCGGGTTAGGAAGAGATGATAGCTTCTCTGCAACCCTAAGTCCATCAATTCCTGGCATATGTATATCTAGAAAT
>MWDY01000119.1 GCA_002070755.1 Spirochaetes bacterium ADurb.Bin110
ATACCGCGAAATAAATGTAAGCGTTCTATTTACAAGATTTCCGAGATTTCCTATAAGCTCTCCATTTACCTTTTCCTGGAAATCAGCCCATGTGAATGTATAATCTGAGGTTTCAGGTCTATTCCAAAATATATAGAAGCGCCATATATCTGCAGGAATTCCAGTATTCATAGCATCATTTCCGAAAACGCCAATACCTTTGGATTTGGAAAATTTACCAGCTTCATAATTGAGATATTCTGTACTGGACATATGATGAAGCATAGTCCACTTCTTTCCAGTGCCCAAAAGGCTAGAAGGGAAAATGACAGTATGGAATGGAATATTATCTTTACCAATGAACTGAAAAAGCTCTACTTCATCGGGCTTCTGCCACCAACTCTTCCAGTCGAACCCCCTTTCCTTTGCTAATTTTACTGTCATTGAAATATAGCCGATAGGCGCATCAAACCAGACATAGAAGACCTTATCTTTGAATCCCTCTTTTGGCACAGGAATTCCCCACTTTAGATCCCTAGTAATAGCGCGTGGATGGAGCCCATCGCGTATCCATGCCTGCGTCATCTGGATCGCATTATTTGCCCAAAAACCTCTTACACTTGCGTCTTTCATCCAGGCTTCCAACTTAGGGAGTATTGCAGGAAGATCCAGATATAGATGTTTGGTTGAGCGTGGTCTTGGAGTACCTCCGCAACTTATGCACTTAGGATTCAAAAGCTCCATTGGGTCGAGCAATTTCCCGCACATTTCACATTGGTCACCACGGGCTCCTTCATAACCACAATGGGGACAGATTCCTCTTACATACCGATCAGCAAGAAAACGTCCACAAGTATCACAATAGAGTTGGTCTATGGATTGGCTTGAAATATAGCCGTTGTTGTCTAGATCAAAAAATATGGATTGTGTGATCTCTGTGTGCTCTGGCGTCGATGTTCTACCAAAAGTATCAAAAGATATTTCAAACCATTCATAGATATCGCGATGAATTGCATAAAACCTATCGCAGAGCTCACGCGGACTTACTTTTTCCTCGAGAGCTTTTGTCTCGGTCGCAGTGCCATATTCATCGGTTCCACAGACATAGAGAGTCTCGTATCCACGAAGTCTACAGAATCTAGCAAATACATCTGCGGATAATACCTGAATCAGATTGCCAAGATGAGGAACATTGTTAACATAGGGAAGAGCCGAGGTAATGAGTCTTCTTTTCATGGCTTGGACAATATCCCCGTAGAAAGGGGCTGTCAAGGACAAGCTCAAGTGATAATATTATATAAAATGGTTGTATCAATGTTGCGATTGGTTCTCAGATTGAATGAAACATCTACAATTAAGGATAAAAGAAGAGTGGTTTCAGGAATAAAGGATAGACTTCAGCACAGATACAGACTTTCATGCGCTGAAATCGACTTGCTTGATTCGCTTGCCTTCGCAGAAATAGGAGCTGCACTTGTATCTAATTCTGCACAATACGGAGAAAAAGTGCTGAGAGATGCAGTAACGTTCATAGAGGACCATTATCCAGTTGAGCTCTATGAAGTGCAAATGCATTATGAGATATACGGATGAGAGGGCTAAACTAATGAGAAGTCTCGGGAAAATATTCCTAAGCTTGGCTTTTATAATCTCTCTGCCTTTTTGTTTCATCTCTTGCATAGGGATTGAAGCTTCAGCCAAGATCGACTCTAAAGGTGCGGGAACATTCTCCGTAGAGTATCAAATTGCCAAAGACTTTGTTGATTTTGGATTAGAAGAATCTACTCCTTCCCTACCCTTTGCCCTATCTCGCGAAGATATCGAGCGAGGATTACATGGCATAGAAGGTATTTCTTTAAAATCGTACTCAAAAACAAAGAACGCTAACAATATGATCGTTTCTTTTTCTTTAGATTTTGCTTCTCCTGAAAACCTGGTAAAATACCTCGATCCTACTGGCAGCTTTACCAGATTCAACAAAGAAAATGGTATCTATTCTTTGAAGTTATCTTTTGGAGATGATATTCCGCCTCTTGATCCAGACATGAAGAAGTATATTTCTGAACAGTTCGCATCTTATCGATTTATCCTGACTATTGAGACTGCTAAATCTCCTCCAGAAGTCTTTATTCAAGATGGTAGTTTTATTAGTAAAACAACTTCTAGGGAAAAGACAATCCTAAAATGCGCAATGGCAGATCTTCTCACTGTGAGCACTTCTCCCCAAATCGATATATTTTGGAGATGATGATAGATATAATGGTATAGAGTAATGTCTTATATCATTTAGATAATATAATAAGATAATTAATAACGTTATTTATACATATCTTGACTAATTCAGCTGTTTCGATTAGTTTTCCACCGCAGCGAATTATTTATTCGTCAGCTTTTTTCTATCTATTGGAGGAGAAACCTCATGCCAAGAAAAAAATTCGTGTATGCATTTGGAGCGGGCCTTGCCGAAGGAGATGGCACAATGAAAGAGCTTCTCGGCGGCAAGGGTGCAGGCCTTCACGAGATGACTAAAATTGGACTTCCGGTTCCTGCTGGTTTTACAATCACAACGGAAGTATGTGAGCTCTATTACAAAAATGCTAAAAAATGGCCTGAAGGACTTGAAGTAGAAATCCAAAAGCATATCAAGAATCTCGAAAAAGTGACAAAAAAGACTCTTGGCGATCCAAGTGATCCATTACTTGTCTCTGTCAGATCTGGTGCACCTGTCTCGATGCCTGGCATGATGGAGACTATTTTGAATCTCGGTCTCACTGATGCTTCGGTTGAGGGCCTGGCTTCTAAGACTGGAAATAGACGATTCGCTTTAGATGCATATAGGCGCTTTATTATGATGTATGGCTCTATAGCCATGGGAATCGATAGAGAAGTATTCGATAAAGCCTTTGAAGAAATCAAAGAGACAAAAACAAGGCTACGCTTAGGAATACCTGCCGGACAAAAAGTGAGCGATACCG
>MWDY01000120.1 GCA_002070755.1 Spirochaetes bacterium ADurb.Bin110
ACTGAGCGCTTCTTATAGTGTTCCTTGGTTACTGCATCAAAAGCCTCTCGTGAGTCTTTCCTTCTTGGATTATGATCGATAAGCGGAATCCGGCCTCTACCACACACAAACTGAGAGATAGTCTTTGCATCATAGGCACTGTCCATAAGGCAATAGCGAAAGGTAATCCTTTGTTCAGTCATACGTTCAAGCGGGATTGCACACTGTGAGTCATGGACATTCGCTCCAGTGATAATTGCCGATACCGGAATCCCTTCTTCGGTCACATCGAGGTGCAGCTTATAGCCTTTCCAATAGCTAAGATTCCCTTGGGAGTTTTTCTTGCAACCCCAGGCACAGGAATTATTAAGTAGTCCTCTTGCTTCTGCAAGTGGCAAGGCCTTCTGCTCCTCGAGCACCGTCTGACGCTTCTTCTCTCGCTGCTCTGTTTTCTTTGGTCTATCTCTCTTGTGGTGCTTTAATGGCTTCACTTCTTTTTTCTTATTGACTGGTTTTTCTCGAGCACTGATCGCCGTTGAATCCCTCGCAACAGAATCCACTGATTTATCCTTATAGTAGTCCTTCACCATCTTTCCTAGGCTCTTTTCAAGAGAAGTCTTGCCTGCTAAATAGCTCATATACCGAGAGAAACCTGCTGCACTCGCCAGCTTCCCAAAGCCACAGATCTGCCGTAGGTTCACATCACTTAAGAGCCATAGCCGTAGCTCACTTGTGTCGACTATCTTGAAATACCGCTTCGCAAGCGCGGCACGGAGAAAGGGCAAAACACTATAGGAAGGCCTTCCTATGTGCTGGTTTCCTTCAGGAAAGCTTTCCACACATGGTTCAATCACTCGCAAGAGAGAAAGAAAACCTTTGTGTTCTGTAGTAAGATAGCTCTCAAACACCTCTTGAAGATCAAAATCTAAGGGGAACAGCAATTGTAAAGAGCCAAGCACTTCTGATATACTTTTCATTGCGGGGACTCTTTCCTTCTATCTTTGGTTTCCTAATTGATTCCATTATATGAGGTTCGTCCCCGCTTTGCATTAGAAAAATACTTCACTTAGAGAGTTTTGAAAGAGCCTCTAAACTTATTATGATTTTTTTTAAGCGAAACGAGGACCCGATATCAATCCGTTACAATTGACAATATCTCATGAGACACCTGATAGTGGGTATCCAAGCATGAATGATTTCTAAATTGGAGAACTAAAGAAGATTCAAGAAGGTCAAAATCGACTTTGATTTTCCCCTAAAGTGATCTTGACAAGCAGGTTAAGCGTATAGTGTTATTATAGGAATAGCAATGCAGAGAGAATAAAAGGAGGATGCAATTCATGAAAAAGTCGAGATTCAAACCCATTGTATTTGCTGTACTATTGTTGAGCCTATGGATAGGGGCGTTGGGCGGACAAGTCGCTTCTCAAGCAATAATCCAGCGGACCCTGACTATCCTTGGCACAACAGATCTTCATGGAAATATTTGGGGCTTCAGCTATGAAGACAATAAAGAAACAACCAATAATGGAATGGCGAGAATCGCCACATATGTTCAAAAAGTGCGTGCCGAGTCTCCGAATGTCATCCTTATCGACAATGGGGATGCTATTCAAGGTACTATTTTGACCGATGACATATACAATAAGCGCTCGGGACCCCATCCTCTCATTACTGCAATGAATGAGATGAAATACGATAGCATGACGTTGGGGAATCATGAATTCAATTTTGGGATTGGATTGGTGGAGAGGATTCAAGCTCTTGCAGAATTTCCTGTTCTTGCGGCAAATATGGCGCGCAAAGATGGAACAATGGCTGCTCTTCCCTATACAATAATTGAGAGGGATGGCATAAAAATTGGCATTATTGGCCTTTCCAATCCCAATATACCTCGATGGGATGCAAACAAAGTAGATTCGTTGGTATTTGCACCTGTAGCGCAAGCATGCAGAAAAACTATCGATGTAATCAAGAATAAAGTCGATATAATCGTGGTTTCGGCCCATGTAGGACTTTACCCTGAATATGATGAAGAAAATGGATCGGACGGAGCTATGAAAATTTTCGAGCTTTGTCCAGAAATCGATGCACTCTTAATTGGGCATACTCATACCAAATTGGCTCAGACTATTGGTACTACAGTTGTTGGTGAAGCGCGTAATTCAGGGCGAGATGTCGTTCGCTTCGATCTCGGATTAGATGAGAAAAAGAAAGTCATTTCTAGATCGGTAGAAGTTGTCGATATGGCGAACTATCAGCCTAGCGATCTAATACGCAAGAATTCTTCGATTATTGAAGCTCATGAAACAACACGCAATTTCATTACAAGTGATACATCATCGGGCGATAAGACTTTTGCAGGTGGAGTCTTTGGTGTTGCAGCCGCTAATTTTCAGCCAAAGAATGAGATAAGAGGAATACCGGAAGGGAAACTACGAGACACTGCAGTCATGGATCTTATTAACACGGTCCAATTGATCAATTCGGGAGCAGATGTATCTGCAGCCGCTCTATTTTCTGATACAAGCGATATTCCAGAAGGAAACATAAATTATGGAACGATTTTTGGGATTTATAAATTTGATAATACACTATATCGCGTACCAATAACCGGCGCTGAGCTAAAGAAATATATGGAGTGGTCGGCATCTTGCTATAATCAGTGGGTTCCAGGAGATATTTCCATAAGTTTTGACCCAGAAAAACCTGGTTACCTTTATGACATGTTTGCCGGTGTTGATTATGAGATTGATCTATCGAAGCCCGCGGGACAACGCATTGTTAATGTGATGTACAAAGGAGCCCCGTTACGAGATGATGAGAAATTGACGCTCGCGGTGAATAATTATCGATATTCCTCAGCGCTGAAAGCAGAAAAACTTGTCGCTGGGAAACCCGAATGGGAATCGCCAAATTCAATTCGCGATATGCTTGTCGCCTATATCAAAGAAAAAGGAACAATCTATCCATCCGTTGATAACAACTGGAAGATAGTCGGAGTCGATCTTTCATCTCCATATCGCCAATACGTAATTGATCTCGTGAATGAAGGAAAGCTCGATGTTCCTTATAATCAGTCCCTCAACATAGATAGATTGAAAGAACAAGGGATTATCAAATAATCAATTGAAAAAGACAAATGCGATGCGCCTCCTTAAGGAGGCGCACATCTAGCAGGAGCTTGGAGTTTAGGACGAGGATCGCGAGAATCTCTCAGGGTTCAATTGCGAAGATATACAAATTTATCGCTCGATCAGGTTTAAAAGATTATTGTATTCTCGAATGATGAAGCAGATCAGGTCTTTAGCTTCGTCAAAGGGCTAGCAGAATGGATTTTAAATAACTTACGAACTTGTATAGCAATAGATATTTGGTCCTATTCCATGCGAAAGGCATCTGTTTTAAGGGACAAGGGACCCTTCGTCTTCTCATTCTCTGCCTTTAGTCTCTTTCGCAGTTATCTTTGCCGTTTTGTCTTTCCTAGGCTGCCGCTATTGAGAACAAAATGACGTAGCGTAGGAATGTGAAGATACTGCTACGAACCTTGTATAAGAATTTGAAGCATAAAGTAGGGAAGAGAGCGATAAAGAGGATGTACGGAGGTAATCCATGCATCCTTTTTCTTTCTGTCCTAATCCAACCTGTCCCCATCACCAAGTAGCTCCCGAGGGTAGCTGGTATGTCGCGCTCGGCTTTTATTACACCAAGTGTTTTGGCGATGTA
>MWDY01000121.1 GCA_002070755.1 Spirochaetes bacterium ADurb.Bin110
CAACGTAGATTTTCCGCTGTGGATGATTCAGCTTTTGGATAAAGAGGCAAAACGTCTGGGTGTGCCACGACAGTCTATTATTAAATTGTGGGTGGCAGAGCGGTTGAGAAAAGCATCTTAAAGTCGTTCCAACAGCTGCATAGAGCTGATCATCCATAAATCAGGCCTCCGCTCTCATGCATACGTTATGTGTAGGCAACTTGATAACAAATTGAAATTCATGAGATAAGATGTTTGATGAATTAAAAAAGTATAAGAATGGTGCTTTCTCATTCAAGATAGGTGAATGCTTAAATGACATTTGCGATGCTCCTAAAACTCAAACGGAGTGTACATTGTTTATGCTTCAAGAAAAAAAAATAAACCAATCTACATCGGGTGCTCAGGAAAAATGCAGAAAAACTGGGAGATCAAACATCATAATGACGGTCTATATGGTAGAATTTGTCAAGGAAAGCAATTTGATACATCTAGAAAAAAATCTTGGCCAATGAAAATGAGAGACCAAAACATCGATGAACTGCAAATTCACTGGTATGTCACATTTGATGAAAAAATAACTGATATTCCAGCATAGGTGGAGGCTACCTTAATTCAAGAATATTATCGTAAACATAAAAGGTTACCTGATTGGAATGAGGAATTTTAGCACAGCATGCACATAACAAGGGAATCCAGCGGATCGCCGATAAACCCGTCTCCCGCTGATGCTGGACGTTGGGCCGCATGAACGCATCTATTCCTGCGATCGACAAGCACCGCCTTGCTGGGCTTCAGGATGGTGTGTACAGCATCGCCATGACGCTGCTGGTTCTGGAACTCAAGCTCCCAGCCCTGCCAGAGGACACAACTGACGCCATGCTATGGGCTGCCCTCTTCGGACTCTGGCCCAAACTCCTGACCTGGCTGCTGTCTTTTTGGGTGCTGGTCATTTTCTGGATTGGTGATACTCGCGCGTTGGCCACCTTCTCGCTCGTCAACAGTTTCTTGCTTCGACTGAGCCTGTGGCGCTTGGCACTGGTCAGTTTGCTGCCGTTTTCGACTGCGTTCATCGGCGAGCACGGTGATCACGTCCCTTCTGCCGCCCTTTACTCGGCCCATCTGGTGCTCCTTGCTACCACTCAAACCGTCAGATACGTCTACGTACGCGCGAATCCGGTCGTCGTCTCCTCACCAAGCCCCGGGGGACAAATTGATGGCGGTCTTCAGACCTACGCTACGCTTGCGTGCACCCTTGCTGCGCTGGTCTTGGCCTTCTACTCGCCTGGCTACAACATGCTGGCATTGCTTCCGGTGCTGTTCCTCCAACTGTTTCGCAGGTTCAAGTCACCTGGCAATCGCAGCGACGCGGCCTAACATGTCAGTCAACCTCCAGAGGGGTATGTATTGAGGAGTATCAAGAGGGACCTATGATTCAATGGATCGCCTTCGTCTGGTTCACTGGTATGTTGATCTACATTTCGAGCCGCAGCTCTTGGCTTTCGAGAAGACCTCAACCTTAGTGACCACGGGCATATATCGGTACATCCGGCACCCATTATACAGCTCGTTGTTCCTGTTGGCCTGGGGTGTGTTTTTCAAGGCGTCAACCTGGATCGGTGGCATATTGGCGGCAGCGGCGACAGTGCTGCTCTATGTCACAGCCCGAGCTGACGAGGCAGAGTGTCTCCAGTTCTTTGGTTCGGCCTATCACAACTACATGAGCCGAAACAAGCGATTCCTACCGTACGTTTTTTGAGTACTCCAAAGGCGAGCAAGGGGCTGGCTTGGCCTGTGTGCCTGGTCCTAGCTGGCTAACAAGCGCGTGCAGTCCGACGTCGCTGTCGCGGCCTGGGTATCGCGGCGAAAATCGGTTATGTAACGTGCTTCTACTTGAGGCATACTTCGGTGAAGTCGCGGAGCGGCTGACGCGCAGGTCGTTAGACATGAAAATTGAGAATTGAAGGTGATATTTTACGGTACCATTATGGTAAAATACTCTGAAATAGATTAGAAGCGATGTGAACCATGACAAAACTATTGGAAAAGGCATTTAAGGAGGCATCCAAACTTCCCAAGCTTGAACAAAATGCCTTTGCCAAATGGGTAATGGATGAATGAGAAACCGAAGCAAAATGGCAGGAGGCTTTTGCTTCGTCTGAAGACATCCTTGATAAACTTGCCGACAAAGACCTTGAAGAATATAAGGCAGGGAAAAGTAAGATTCTGAACGTAGGGAATCAATGACCTCTCAAACCACACAACCTTCTGGAAATGTTATAGAGAACTTCCTGAACAGACAAGGAAGGAAGCAAGAAAAACATATAGAATCTTCAAAAAGAACCCCTATCACCCGGGACTTCATTTCATGCAGACACATTCGACCCGCGCTATTTTCTCATTGCGCATTACGAAAGACTATCGAATCTTAGGGATAGAACAACACAAACAGATGATATGGTTTTGGATCGGTTCTCACAGCGACTACAACAACCTCTTGAAACAACTAAGGACCGTATAATCATGCAGTGCACCGGATCACTGATAGATCCGGCTTCCGGTGATGGCCACGTTGAAACCAAAAAAAGTATAAACAAAAATTATTGCGATAAAAGTATACAAAAGGTATAATTTATATACTATGCAATTTGAATTCGATACTGAGAAAAGCAAAAGAAACAGGGAAAAGCATGGGATTGATTTTCATGAAGCACAAGAATTGTGGGATGACCCAGACCTTATTGAGATTCCAGCGAAGACAACCGACGAGCAACGGTTTATGGTCATTGGTAAGATTGTTGACGTATATTGGTCAGGAGTCATAACATATCGCAGCAACAGAATTAGAATAATCTCTGTACGGCGATCCCGCAAAGAGGAGATTGAGGCATATGAAAGCTGAGGAGTTCGATAAAAGATTTGATGAAGGCGAAGATGTTTCTCAATACCTGGATATTTCAAAAGCAAGAAGACCTGTTCAAGA
>MWDY01000122.1 GCA_002070755.1 Spirochaetes bacterium ADurb.Bin110
TACATCGGCGCCCACCACTAGGAAAGCTAGTGCTAGAATAACTGCTACAAGCTTTTTCATAGAACCTCCTTATTTAATAAGGCGTAGAATTATTCTACACCCTCCAGCTGTGGGCTACCTATGCTTTGAAAGCTCATTTCCTCATCAGGCGATATCGATTCTTGGGATTCCTCAAGTTGTTCAGCCACAGTAAATGGCTCGAGCCATGGTTCAATTCCATTCACTAGCTTAGGTACAAAGATTATTACCATATCGGTCCAAAGAGGTACGGCAAAAGTCTTTTCGATTTTTCGCCCATCATCAAATAATTCGACCTTTATAGTGTGCTTTTGCCCCTGGACCACTGCCTTATCACGATCTCCGCGATAGTATTCCAGGGGCTCCTGATTATCGATCGATACCTCCATTCCATCTATGCCTATATAAGAGCCATCATGAGCATCTTTGTTGTCTATAAGTATGGTATGTCGCCTTCCGGAATGGATCATCACAACAATGAGAAAGACATAAATAACGAGAAGGCTAGCACGAATTATGAGGCGATGCTTTTTTACATTTTTGGCATTCTGGCCGTTTTTTTCGCTCGTAGATCCATTCATGCCTGCCCCCCATTTTTCGTCGTGATCTCGACCTTGTTAGTGTGATTATTGTTTGCTCCGCGTAGACCAAGTCGAGCTTCTGCTGCCGCCTTTTTGGACCTCCATGCATAGAGCACGAGCGAAAGGGCTATGACACCATAGCCGATGAACTGGCGGAAATATTCTCCAATCATGGCCGAACCAAAAAGATTCTGCCCAGCAAGTGGCGATACGACAAACATTGCATGCAAGAGCATAACACCTATGAAAACATTAGCGATATTCGCGCTCGTGACCGATGCACCTCCGACCAGTATAGAAGCAACAGCAAAAAAACCTGTCTGATCGTGCGCATTATAGGTAGCAAGATTCCCCATATTTTGAAGGAAGATAATCTGTCCGGCACAAGCAAGCACCGTCGAGATAATAATCGCTATAATACGCGTCTTTTCGACGGGAATGCCGGCAGATTCAGCCACAGCCATGTCCTGACCCACGGCTCGCATGTCCTGTCCTAGCTTCGTCTTCTTAAACCAAATTATAAAAACACAAAGCACAGCTATTACAATGAAAGTCACTACTGGAATAGCAAATCCCGCAATGCGCAACACTAGGATATTGTCCAGCGACTGACGCACAGATTCAAGATTGAGCGTATTGCGAATCCCATATCCACGTGAGAGGACAATGGCCTTGTTCCCCATCGGGACTACCGAACCTAGCATGTACATCACAAAGAACTGATAAATTCCGTTCATAAAGAATGCTAGAATGTAGCCCGTCACCATCTCGCGTCCTTTTGCTCTATTCATGACAAGGCCGCAGATCCAGCCAAGCAGCACAGAAATAGGCAATCCTACGAGAAGAGCAAACACAAGCCCCTGCCAGCCTGCTATGCTATAGTTGACTGCAAAAATGAGTCCTATCTGCCCTGCCATAGCACCCAGAGTCATGCCAAAATTGAGGCCCATTCCAGCGTAGATAGGCAAAAGAAGTGCAAGCACAAGGAAAGAATTTCGCCCCAACCTTGTGATGAGCTCCTGTAGTATATACCTAATGGATAGCCCTGATGGGGGAGTCGCTGCTATTGTGATGATCAGAAAAATGATAACCACAGCGTATCGTGATAGGAATGTCGAGAATTTTTTCTTTGCGCTCATTTTGACACCTTCATCTTGCGCGTGAGCGCATAGAGAATCATGCCGTTCGATACGATAATCCGTATTACTTCCGACATATCGGTATGCAAAAGCGAATTGATAACAGAGGGAGTCATTGTCAAGAGGCCTTGAAACAGGATTGTTCCTACAACAACATTGACCATGCTCGCTTTATTGATACTGGCGCCTCCAATCAGGATCGCAGCTACTGCTGGGAAAACCATCGCATTAGGCGCCGTATAGAGTTGGATAAAGCCAAAACTCTGTTCATAGACAATTATGCCTACCGCACCGAGAAATGTAGAGACTATTACCGAAATTGTCCTCATCTTGTCCACATCGACGCCAGACGCGCGAGCAAAATCTGGGTTCGACCCGACTGCCGTCATGGCAGTGCCTGTCTTGGTGCGCAAAAAAACCCACATCAAGAAAGCAAAAAGAGCCACAAATAACAATAGCCCCGTAGGAAATATGAAGAATTCTCCAATCTTGATGGCTAGGAAATTATTCAGGACATGTAACCAATAGTTTTCGACTGAAATCGTCGTACGCAAGCCTTTACCAGCATAGCCCCAGACCATTGTCGGATTATCGTAAGGCAGCACTAGCCACATGATGCACATGAACATAATGAAAGAGAAGCCAACATACATAGCGATCGTCATTTCCTCGCCTTTGACTCTATTGAGGAGCTTGCCATATATCCAGCCAAAAAAAATAGAAAACGGCATGGCTAGGACGATAGCACTAAGAAATCCAATCATTCCATGCAGCTCAAGCTGAAGTGAAAAGGTTGCACCCAAAAGTCCAGACACAAGCCCAAGCGCCAAGCCGAAGTTAAGGCCACACCCTGATTGAATCATAGGGACCATTGCCAACACCATGATAGCGTTCTGCCCAAATCGGTTGAGAACATCGGAAATCGATGCGTCTAGCCGCACTTGAACAAAAGGTGCCATAATAAAGAGCCCAACCAAAAAAAGAAAAATAATGATGCGCGGCCAGCCGAAATCTTGAATGAATGTCTTGATATTACGCATTGACGGCTTCCTCCATAGCTGCGCCCGACATAAGCAGGCCAAATTCAGAGATATCTGCCGTCGGCGGCAGGATCCCTGCAATTCTTCCTTCATCGACAATCGCAATGCGATCGCAGATCGAACGCAGTTCGATAAGCTCGCTAGAGACCATAACTATGGTGGTCCCAAAATCGCGATTATAGTGATGCAGTGCGTCCAAGACCAGTTTTTTAGCGCCAACATCTATTCCTCGTGTTGGCTCTGATACAAATAAGAGCCTAGGCTTTATTGCAAAAGCTTTTGCTAGGCAGATCTTCTGCTGATTTCCTCCAGAAAGCTCCTTGGCTTTCTGCTTTGTACTGGTGCATTTGATGTCTAAAAGCTCTACATATTCTTGACAAAGCTCTTCCATAGCCTTTTCGTCACGCTGTGTAAAAAGCCCAGCGAGCATCTTCTTAAGGCATTGGTTGTGTATTTGTAAGGCAGTAAAAGCTATGTTCCACTCTAGGCTTTCGTCGAGCAAAAGGCCTACTCCACGTCTGTCTTCCGAAACAAAACCCATGCCCATTGCAAGCGCCATTGCAGGGTTGTTGAGCGGTACTGGCTTTCCATCGAGTAGGACTACTCCTCCTGCGGGGAATAACCCCATGATCCCATTGGGGATTCCGAGTTTTCCCTGACCAGCTAAGCCTCCGATTCCAAAAATCTCTCCCTTATGGACCTCGAAGGAAACATCGCGGACGGTCTCTCCTGGCATATCAACCCAGAGATTTCGAACACTAAGGGCTATGTCGATAAAACTTCTGAGCTGGTATCTATCTTCCTCTCCTGCGATGCTGCGACCTACCATCCAGGAAGCAACATCTCGCAAATTGATGTTCTGATTTGGCGTATCTTTTACAAGATGACCATCTCGCAGCACCACAATACGATCAGCAACAGAGAGAACTTCCTGCAGTCTGTGGGAAATAAAGATAATGCCGATCCCTTCCGAAGCAAGGCGCTTGAGTGTCTGCAATAGCACTTCTGCCTCCGATTCGGTTAGCACAGCCGTAGGTTCATCTAGAATAAGAATGCGAGTCTGTTCACGATCGATCTCTCTCGCTATCTCCGTAAACTGCTTGTGGCCTACCGGCATCTCAGACACCAGCATATCTGGATCGAGATTGACACCAAGCTTGTTTATGGCTTTTTCAGCACGCTCACGCATCTTATCTCGCAGAAGCACACTCATACGGTCGCCAAATACATCATTCAGAACGGTAGGACGCATCGGCTCACGGTTCAGCACAATATTCTCAGTGGTCGTAAAACCAGGAATAAGGCTGAATTCCTGATGAACCATACCCAGCCCAGCATCCAAGGCATCGAATGGACTCTCAAAATGAACCTCCGCTCCCTCGATCTTTATGCTGCCCTGGAAACCGCCAGTCTCGGCTATTACTGGCATGCTAAAAAGAATGTGCATAAGCGTGGTCTTACCTGCGCCATTTTCTCCCACAAGGCCAAGAATTTCTCCCTCATGCAGATCAAAACTCACATCGTGCAGTACTATATTTCCATAGAAATCTTTAGAAACATGCTCGATGGAAAGAAGAGAACTTCCATTTATCATAATAATTCCATTAGAAATGGGTTTATAAAAATTGGCCCGCATCCCGACAACGCCTGAATACGGGCCGAAATAAACGCTTGTTCGGCGTCTCAAGCTAAAAACATGGAACCCATGCGCCGAAAGAATTCGGCGCGTGGCTCTTCTCAGCTATTTATGCATCTGAATGTTGTAATACTTATCTGGCACTTTAACCTGAGTGGTAGGCAAGAAGCCTTTACCAAAGATATAGGTGTCCATGTAGA
>MWDY01000123.1 GCA_002070755.1 Spirochaetes bacterium ADurb.Bin110
AGCCTCGACCGGGAAGTGCTATTTCTTCGATATCGGAGTGAGGAATGCGCTTGCAGGAATTCAATCGATTGCTCCGGGCACCGATGAATACGGTAAAGCGTTCGAGCATTTCATCTATGAAGAACTTCGCGCATGGCTCGATTACCATCGCGATGACAGGCCGCTGACCTTCTGGAGAACTCAGGATAAAAAAGAAGTCGATTTCATCGTTGGAGACGGAATCGCCATAGAAGTCAAAGCGGCTGAATTACCGCAGTACCGTCATCTGAAAGGGCTTATCGCCATTGCGGATGAAGCCACCTTCAAACATCGCATTCTGGTCTGTCAGGCTCCAGAGCCGCGCCTATCGGAAGGTATCGAAATCCTTCCAGTCAAGGCATTTCTGGAAGCGCTCTGGGCAGATACTCTTATCGAATAGCTGTCATCGATGAGCCGATACTCTGGCTTACGCCCGGAAAGCTCTTTGCTCCTCGATAAGATCAATGGTACACCTTCGCCGCGTTTGTGTCTCATATAGTCACAACAATAAGGCTTGTGTCTCACAAAATCGATTTTATGAGACACAAAAATCTTTGTCAGTACTATATGAGCATCAAACAATCTCTTTGCCTTCAGCAATGTTGAGAAGCTTTGGGAAAACCAAGACTGCCGAACGTCTACCACTACCAGGTACTAAAACCTTGAGTATGTTGTTTTTTTCCAAAATAGACAGAATACGATGCGCGGTTGGTTTTGGTATTTCCGAGGAATCAATGAATGCAGAACTATTGAATATTGGCTGGCTGAATAACCAATCCAAGGCCCGAATAGCAAATTGAGAATGAGTCAACTGCGGGAGTCTGTTTTTCATTTCTTCATATAGCTTTAGGATATCCTGTGCTTTTTTTAAATTATCTTCTGCCTGAATCTTGATGGCTGCAAGAAAAAACTGACACCACCCAGTCCAGTCGTCATCGCGGGAGACAGCAAGAAGTCTGTCGTAATATTGATCTCGATGAGCTTCAAAGTATGCACTGATATAGAACATAGGCCTTTGAATCATCCCACGCTGCCAGAGATAAAGAGGTATCATCATCCTTCCAAGTCTACCGTTGCCATCTAAAAAAGGATGGAGCGCCTCGAATTCTGCATGCATAAGGGCAAGCTGCACTAGGACATCAGGATATGGCGCATATGCAAAACTCTCCCACCTTCCCATGAATTCGGGTAATTTCTCGGCTGATACAGGAATGTAATGTGCATCTTCAATAGTGCAACCAGGAGGACCAATCCAGTTTGGTATTCTGCGAAATTCGCCTGGAGCTTTGTTCTGGCCTCTAACTCCCTCAAGGAGCACTACATGAGCTTCTCGTATAACTCGCAAAGAAAATGGAAGAATTTTAAGAAGATCCTCAGCTCGTTTCATGGCAGCCCTATAATTGAGTATTTCGTGAATATCTTCACGTCGTTCATTGGAAACAGGTTCATGCCCTGCCTCAAACTCGAGAACCTCACCCATGGTTGCCTGAGTTCCCTCTATTCTTGAAGAGAGCACAGCTTCTTGGGTAGTAAGTGGCGACAAGAGCACTTCGGGGTTAGGTATTGCCGCGAGCATACCGTCGTACCGAGCAAGAGAAGCAGCAGCCGGTCCTAGAAGGGGAATAAGTCGCTTCCAATCCATATTTTGTGGAGGGAATTTGCCTTCATGGTATTGTACGGGCATCATAATCTCTCCTCCATCTCGAACATCAGCTTCTTAAAGTCTTCCTCGATGAGGCGGACTTTCCAGGTGGCGTCGGGCAGGCGAATGTTCTCGAGGTTGTTGGTACCATTCACATAGATATAGTTCGGCAGCTTTTCCTTGGTGGAGTAATCGGACTTCTTGAACCATTCATTGAGGACGAGGTTATCTTCCTCGGGGTTGCCGGGAAGGTTGCGCCAGATAATGAGCGCCTCTTGATTGTCGTTGGGGAGTGTGCCGCGAATGGCGCGAATCCACCATCGCCCATTTTGTGAAGGGTGAAGCCGATCTTTCAGTGTGAGCCTCCCTTCGCTGTCGCGCTCGAACGAGGCATCAAAGTGCTGCGGTGCGGACATTTCCTTTACGGTCAGCCCAATCAGCCAGTTAAAGGTCTCCATGAGATCGACGGTGGTATCCTGGCTTTCGTCTGAACCGGGGCGCTTTACTTTGAGCGTGTACGAAAGCGGGTCTTTGAATGCATCGATATTGAGGAGCGATTGGCTACCCCGCGATTCAACATCGAGCATGTAATTCAACATATATTGCTCTTTCAAGTTGCCAGGCCCCTGTGCCTCAGTAGAAAAAAGCGCGCCTTCCTGCTCTAGTGTTCGTCGCAATTCCAGGTTGTTGAGTGTGTCCTCATACGATTCGAGACGGATCACCTTGAACATGCGCGGGCTGCGCTCAGCTTCGTCTGTGGTGGCGAGACGCTTTGGCTTGCCATCTTTCCACTCCGGGGTAAAGGTGACTTTCTTGAGTCGAGGCAGCAGCACCGTGTCGAAATAGTCTGCCATCTCGACCAGGATGAACTTGCGTTTGCCACCATCTTCACGATTGAGATTGATGACTGCGTGGCCGGTAGTACCGGAACCGGCAAAATAATCAAGCACTTCACTTGAAGAAATCATTTGAATAAGATCAGCAATTATCGATTCATCCTTTGGATACCCAAAATCATCTGATCCAATAACGTCACGAAGTCTCCTAGTTGCTGCACGGCCGTCCTGATAAAACACACTATAAGCAACCTGAAATTCATGATTCTTGAGATATGACTTCCTACACGGAACTTGAGTTTCGTCTTCGCCAAAATAAATGAGCCCCTGAGTTATCTGCCGTTGCATCTCTTCGACTTGGGAATAACGCCAGCCACCTGATGGAATCGTAACAGGTTTCCTCGTTCTAGGATGCAAGACCTCATATTTCGGTCCACCACCACCGGGCCAGGAAATATCAGCAGGAAAGAAAACTCCTCTTTCATCTATGCAACAATAATGCTTATGAGCCTTTGATGGATGATTATCAGGTAGACTTGCATACCATTTCTTGAGCTCCTTAGTCATTTTTGCATAATCATCTTTGTATTTGCTTTTCAGCTTTTCATATTGTGCATAGATTTCTTCTAGACCTTTCTTTTTTTGCCGCCACTCAATATTGTTATCCTTCAGCAACTCCCTATTCAGCACGTATGATACGATGTACTCATGAGAAATCGAAATCAATCTCGAATCATTTTTCCTTCCCAAGGCCCACACCATATCAGCCACGAATTGATCTCTCCCGAATATCGAGTCAAGAATCAGTCTAAGATTGGGTTGCTCAGTTTCATCGATGGAGGCAAAGAGTGCACCTTGCTCGCTCAAATAATCTTTCGAAAGTTTTATCCGGTCATTGATCATGCTCATCCAGCTCGAATGCTGGTAATTGTCTTTATACACGAAGCCATCGTTGCCAGTGTTGTACGGCGGATCGATATACACGCACTTTATCTTCTCGCGATACCTGCGCTGCATTAGGTTCAGCGCTTGAAAGTTCTCGCTATGGACGAGGACGCCATCAGTTTGCTCATCGATGTTGCCCAACGCGTCGAGAAGGCGTGCGGTAAAGTCGGCGTCAAAATGGCACGTATCGATCATCAAAGTTGGATAGGCCGACAAGAATTCGACCGTGCCAGGCACAGCGTGCGACGTGAATAAATCGCCATTCTTCGAGGCAAAGACCTCTCCTTCGAGCCCATGCAGAGTCTTCCATTCTTCCCACTGCGCCTCGTTCGCGGCAATCTCAGGATAGAATTGTTTGGGAATAATACCGGTACGCACGCACCAGCTCGTTTCGGTGACAAACTTCTTTTTGAGCCACAGCTTCTTCTGAAAGTCCTCAAGCTGCGCAAGAAAATCGATAATTTTTCCTGCGATGGTGCGGATTACCCTGATCTTGGAAAGATACTGCTCTACTTTGGGCGCGCTCTCGCTCTCGATATCGTCCAGGTGCATTACTTCGTTCTTGATATAGAAATCGAGCTCACGGCTAAGGAAAGCCTTGAGGTCCTTATGAATAAAATAGTCGAAAGTGTTGCGCGCGGTGTAGCGGTCGAGATGGACGCGCAACCACGTATTGTCAGACTCCGTACCGTCCGCGCGGCGATACTTGCGCCCGAGCAGCTCTATCCATGTAATAATTGCAGGATCATCCAATGCCAGAATCGCCGCTTCGGTGGCGGCGTTCAAGTCCTTTTGTTTTTCTTCCGCTGGCTCATAGGTAAAATGGATGACAAGCTCGCCGGACTCGAGCGACACAGGCCTGTCTAGAGCCAGTTTGAACTTTCGCTCTTTGCCCTGCACTTCTTTTACATTGTCGTGTTCGCCCTCCGCGGCATCGACAAGCTTAAAATGCACGCGCATCGGATTAGCCGTATTCTCTGGACGCAACCTGAACGCATAGTCCCGCAAATACTCGCTTGTTTTGATGTAGTATTGATCATAATTGGCCCAGTAGAGCTTGACCTCTTCGCCTTCGTACGGGATGGCGTACACGCCAGGTTTGTAGACACGCTTGGAAAGAAAATCACCTTCGGAATAGTAGCGCCTGAAAAAGCTATACAGATGGTCGTACACCTCGCTCTCGAGCGCACCCATGTCCACCGCAACAGTATCGAGCTTCTCTTTCAGTTCCTTTACCTTAGGCGCCTCTTCAGGATATGAAAAACCGAGCTCCCTCGCCTGGTCGACAGCGTGGCCAAGTTGGGCCTCAAGCTTGCTTTTATCTGCAGTCTTATACTGCGCAAAAGCCGCTTCCACCTGTGGCAAAAGGTCCTCGTCCAGGAACTTCGTCACTTCTGCGCTTTTGGCGTGCATGATTCGGTAGATGCCAAAGTCGAGGTCAGGCTGATCGAGCTGGAAAAGTTCCTGCAGAAGACCTTTCAGTTTTTCATATTTCTGATTC
>MWDY01000124.1 GCA_002070755.1 Spirochaetes bacterium ADurb.Bin110
GCAAGTGCTTCGACATATTCAATAGAGTCAGTATTGCCATTTTCGATAGCTTCCAATAGCTCTATGACATTAGAAATACCATCAACAGAGACTGCATTTTCTATATGGAGCGCATCAAGTTCTCCATCTGATCGTGCCCAACCTATTCCCGGATCCAAATTATCTATTATGGGTAACAGATGTTGAGATAGAGGCTGTCCATGCGGCTCATATAAGATATCCGCAATTCTTATAGAAGGTATTTCTGGATCAGATGGCAAATGAGATGGGGGTGAAATTAATGGGGACAGAGGATCAAGCGCGCGCTTCATCAGCCTATATACTTTGCCGAACGAAAACACTGCATTGATTGCAGAGTATTCATATCCTAATGGCATCTTGATTGCGGTCACTTTTGCTGTACACGGACTAAGGAAAAAAATGCCAATTCTCTTTGATAGATGATTTAATCTATTTCGCACTTCTCGGGCTGCTATTTCAAAAGGTGGAAGAATAGGCACGAGATTCGGGATCAAGCTTGGAAATCTCTGTTGGATAAGTCGTACAACGACTGGACAAGCGCTTGAAATGCGAGGTCTTAGGTCTGTCTGAGAGAGCAAGTTGCGAGTCATCTCTGTTACGACAAGTGCTCCCCATGCAACGTCAAAAACCTCATCGAAGCCCGATTTATGAAGTGCATTGAAAATATCTGAATGACGATATTTTGGACCAAATTGAGCGTAAAGGGACGGAGCTGGTAAGGCGACCTTGAGATCATAACCATCCATTAAAAAAATCGGGTCAGAAATTGCCTTTTTTGCTCCTTTAGGACATCGGCGGATACATTCACCACAGTCTATACAGCGATCTTCAAATATTCTTGCTTTCCCATTTTTAACACGAATAGCTTTGGTTGGGCAAAATTTTATACAAGTTGTGCAGCCAACGCACAGGTCTGTATCAAGTTGGACAGAATGAAAAATCGGAAGAATGGCTTGAGGTTGATTCCTAGATTCCAGATCCACTTATGCCTCTCCAGAAAATAAGTTGAAATGCATTACTACAGTTGTGCCCTTATTTGGCTCACTTTGAATTATTAGCTCATCTGCATTCTTTTTCATATTAGGCAATCCCATTCCAGCGCCAAATCCCATATTTTGGATCTCTTCAGGAGCAGTTGAATACCCTTCTTGCATCGCAAGCTCGATATCTGGGATACCTGGGCCATGGTCGATAAAGCTGGTGGTAATTTTATCTTTTGAAATATCAATTTCCGCTCGACCTCCGTCCCCGTGGATTGCAATATTCATTTCTGCCTCATAAACTGCGATAGCAATTCTCTTAATCATTGGAGGCGACAATCCGAGCTGTATCAATCTATGTTTGAGATCGGTTGAAGTCTTGCCTGCAGCAAAGAAATCCAATCGAGGAATATTATACTCTATAATCACAATATTTAATCCCCATTTTTAATGTCTTATCTCATAAGTCAAAGAGGCGCTCTTCCTCGAAAAGATCGTGCAAGAGTCAGTTTATCTGCATACTCAAGATCACCTCCTACAGGCATGCCAGTAGCTAATCGCGTAACTGACACAGGCTCTTTTTCAAACAATTTTTTTAGATATAGAGCAGTAGTATCTCCCTCGACTGTTGGATTTGTTGCAATAATTATTTCCTGTATGGGGACGGAGGTTGAAAAAGAATTGTGTATGCGCTGGATAAGCTTGTTTATACTTAGAGACTCAGGCCCAATACCTTCCAAAGGAGAAAGCAGCCCTCGTAGTACATGATATAGGCCTCTATATTCTCTGGATGTTTCAATAGTAAATACATCTTGTGGTTGTTCTACGACACAGATAATACTTCGATCGCGGGAAGCATCTAAACAGATTTGGCAAATATCAGCTTCAGCATAGGAACCGCATTCGGAGCAAAAACGCACAGTCGTACGCAGTGTTAGAATGGTTTCAGCAAGGGCTTCGCTGAAGGAGATATCAGATTTTAGTAGAGCATATACAATTCTGAGAGCACTTTTTCGTCCAATTCCAGGCAGTTTTGTGAGAATTGAAACGAGATCTTCAATTGATTTCATAATCATGTCCTTTTTGCCTGTTCATATTTCAAGTTTCAAAAACCATCAAGCTCCGTCCCTAAAGCCCTAAAGCCCAGATTAAGACATGGAGAAGCGGGCGACAGAGAAAGCAGCGCATCCAATTAAAGCAGAAGCTTAGAAGCTTAAACCTCCGTCCCCTTGAAATTGCCGGGGAAGTTTCCAAATGGAATGCCCGTGCTAAATTCTCCTAATGACCCAGCAAATTCTTTTTGGATGGCTTCTTTTATCTTTTCCGCCGCATCATGATGAGCGGCTCGAATGAGATCCTGAAGAAGAGGTATATCTTTAATATCAGAAAGCTCAGGAGAAATAAGGCATTCAAGCAATTCCATGTTTCCTGAAAGGGTTATTTTGACCATGCCGCCTCCAGCCTGTCCTGTAGCTCGAATCGCGTTTATTTTTCTTTGCATTTCTTCAGCCTGCATTTTTAATGCTTGTGGATTCTTTAGCATGTCGAAAATATTTGAAAGATCCATGTAACCTCCAGCTTATTCCTTGTAAATCTAGATTTCTTCATCCTGCATATCAGCAAATTCTTCAGATTGTTCAGAGAGTTCAGATGAATATGAGGTATTTCTTGATAAATTAGAAGGTAGCGACGATTTTTCGAGGATAGAAGGCTCATAGGTGACTTTTGTTGCCATCACTGTACCCTTGAAAACCTTGCGCACAACATCGACAACATGGGCTTCTGATTCTGTAAGCTTGTTTTGTTCTGGGGCATCTGAGCATCGAATGCCATTACCTCCTTTTATCTTCCCATCATTATTAGAAAACCCTATTTCCTGGGTCTCTAAAGGATGCTCAAAAGAATCAGGGCTATCCCACTTCTCACCTGATAACCCTATGTTTTCATGCAGCAAAGAGTCTTGTTCTTGAGAAGTTCTTTCATTAGCATTCTCTTTCTGATCAATTTCTCCTTGAATAGTCTCTCCATTATGAGGGACGGAGGTCTGTGGTTGTGATTCGTTTGATTTGGTGCTTGACTGTGACGGGGGACGGAGGTTGATATCTTCATTATTTTCGCTTCTTTCTTGAACTGATAAATGTCGGACTTCAATTGCACATGGCTTTCCTAGGATTTGGGTAGCTGTCTCTATGATGAGAGATTCAAATCTCAAAATGATGTCCATCTCAACCCGATTTGAGACTGGGATTATGATGCCATTGTGTTTAGGTTGCCATTCCGTTGATTTTTCTAGAGCCGAAGCCAAGAAGAGGTTCTGGTTTCGCAATTTGCCGATGATTTTCTTTCTTAATTCGGATAATGGTATTTGCTTATCAGACGATTTGCTATTGATCGTTTCTTTGATTATTGACTCGGGAGATCCATTTTCGTTCATACTTGAAGCGCGTATTTCATTTGTTTTAAAGCTTTGCTGAATGTTATGAAGCATATCAAATAATTCAAGTGGGCTAATGTATGACGAGAGGTGGCACAATTTGGCAATGGCCAATTCGATTTCGTATCGTGGTTCTATGCTTTCTTTAAGATGTCGGTATGCATCAAGAAGTAGAGCAATAGCATATTCGATTTGGGCTTTCGAGAGAGACTCGATAACTATAGGCTCGAATACTGTATGCGGCGCAATTATTAGGTTTTCTTTTTGAATTCCGTTCATTATAAGCAACACAGAACGACAATAATTTACAGCATCTGTCAAGAATTGTTCAGGAGAAACACCCTGCATAATAATTTCATCTAGGATAAGAAATGCATCCTGGGAGTTTCCTTTTGCGATGGCTCGAAAAAGGGCATTGAGAGAGTCAATTCCTACTAATCCGAGCGTTTCTCTAATATTCTGAGCGGTGATTTTTGTACCAGAAAATGAAGCAATTTGATCGAAAAGGGTATAAGCATCACGTATAGAGCCTGCAGCTTCTCGAGCCATCCATAATAGCGCCTCTTCCTCTGCTTCGATCCCTGTCTCTAAAGCGACTTGCTTCAAAAGCCCAAAAATAGTCTCTACAGAAATCAATCTGAAATTGAATTGCTGGCATCGGCTTTTTATGGTTGCAGGAACCTTATGCGGTTCTGTGGTTGCAAATATGAATGCAATATATGGCGGAGGTTCTTCAATGGTCTTAAGGAGCGCGTTAAAGGCACTCATCGATAGCATATGAACTTCATCTATAATATAGATTTTATAGCGTCCAATATTAGGAGGAAATAGCACCTCATCCTTGATCTGTCGAATATTATCTACAGATGTATTCGACGCACCATCTATTTCGATAACATCGAGGGAAGAACCGTTGGTTATGGAAATGCAAGAATCACATGTCCCGCACGGATGAGCGGTAGGACCTTTTTCGCAATTTAATGCTTTAGCCAGTATGCGAGCTGTACTAGTCTTTCCGCATCCTCTTGGTCCAGAGAATAGATAGGCATGTGCTATGCGTCCTTGTTCTAACGATGAAATAAGTGTAGCGGATACAAAGCTCTGGCCTGCGAGTTGTTCGAAGGTCTGTGGTCGTTTACGGGTTGCTGTGACTTCAAATTGCATAATGGAAAAATACCATGCGAGGGTGGAAGGGTAAAGCAGTCAAAGCGCATAAGGCCAGGCGCTCTGCGGCACCGCACCTGCTGTGTACCGTTGCTTCCTTC
>MWDY01000125.1 GCA_002070755.1 Spirochaetes bacterium ADurb.Bin110
TAACCTAAATACTCTATATGCTTTTTGATGGCCCCTAATGTCTCAGATGTGTCTCAATTGCTATACCTGCCTCAAATGCGATGGGGCCGAATCAGATCGAATCCGCAGTATGGAACTAAGGCTTTAGGTATCTTTACAGAGCCATCGGCTTGCTGATGATTCTCGAGAATAGCGATAATGGCGCGAGAACAGGCAATGGCTGTACCATTTAGCATGTGCACAAAGCGATTTTTGCCATCCTTGTCTCTATAGCGAACATTGAGTCTTCGAGCTTGGTAATCAGTACAATTTGAGGTCGATGTTATCTCTCCCCATTCGCCATTATTTCTGCCTGGCATCCAGGCTTCCAAGTCCCACTTACGATAGGCTGGCGCACCAAGATCTCCTGTGCAGGTTTCGACAACTCTGAATGGAATATCGAGGCTTGAAAAAACCTCTTCTTCAATCAAGCGAAGCTCTTCATGTATTGGCTCGGATTCCTCCGGTAGGCAGTAGACGAACATTTCGACCTTTGTGAACTGATGTACTCGGTAGAGGCCCTTTGAGAACTGCCCTGCAGCGCCAGCTTCACGCCTAAAGCAATGTGAAATGCCTGCATAGCGGATTGGAAGCTGATCTTTTTCAAGGACAGAATCGCTATGATAACCACCGAGCGTGATTTCAGCGGTGCCTATTAGGCAGGTTCCTTCGCCTTCGAGAGTATAGACATTCGATTCAGCGCCTCGTGGATTGAAGCCTATTCCTTCCAGAATCTCTGTCTTAGCAATGTCTGGCGTTGTCATAAGAGTAAAGCCGTGCTTTGAGAGCATATCTAGCGCATATCGCACTAGTGCAAGCTCGAGGATTGTTCCCTCGTTTTTCAAATAATAGAATTTTGTCCCCGAAACTTTCGTTGCAGTGTCGAAGTCGAGTATATCCAGACTCTGGCCAAGTTCCACATGATCCTTGGGTGGAAAACTAAACTGTGTTGGAGAACCGACTCTTTTCACTTCGAGATTGTCTTTGTCTTCCTTCCCGCGGGGAGCCTGAGGATGAGCCATGTTGGGGATCTTGGCCAATTCTTCAGCGAAAGCTGCCTCGACTTCCTGAAGCTCTGCTTCGAGGCGAGCTATTGTCTCCTTGAGCCGTTTGCCTTCTTCTATTCGAATGGAGCGTTCTTCTTTCGATAGATTTGACTTCATAGCTTGGGCATTTTCGTTTCTGCAACGTCTGGATTCTTCGATTTCGCGGAGCAATGCATTCTTCTTATCGTATAGAGATATCGCCAAGTCTACATCGGCATCCATATATCGGTCGCGAATATTCTGGCGAACCGCCTCTAAGTTTTCTTTTATAAAACGTATGTCTAGCATGGCTAGATAGTATCCGGATGAACTCTGTCGCGCAAGCAGGAGTTGAAGCGCAGACCCAAAACAGGATACCATTAAGTCGTGATAGAACACATAGAACACATAGAGCAACTGCGAGGACGTCTTGCGGAAATAGATGATCTCGTTTCAAATCCGGATATACTTCGGGATCAGAAAAATTATCGCGATCTAATGAAGGAAAGAGCAAGGATTTCAGAGATTCTCGAGGAATTCGATGATACGCAAAAGCTATGCTCTTCGATCCAGGAAACAGAAGAGTTGATTCAGGAAACAAAGGACGAGGAATTGAGAGAGCTCGCAGAGCAAGAGCTATCTCAGTTGAGAAATCAGTATGCTCTTGCCGAAGAACAGCTTGAAGCTCTTCTTGCGCCGCGAGACCCTATGGCCGACAAGTCGGTCATAATGGAGATACGCGCAGGCACGGGAGGAGAAGAGGCAGCTCTTTTTGCTGCTGACCTATATAGGATGTATAGCCGCTATGCGGATGGCCGCGGGTGGAATGTAGAGATCATGAGTTCGAACAACACGGAGCTTGGCGGAATCAAGGAAATAATCTTTTCGATTTCTGGGGATTCAGTATACGAGAGATTACGCCTAGAATCTGGAGTCCACAGGGTGCAGCGTGTGCCAGTCACCGAAGGTTCAGGCAGAATACACACTAGCACAGTGACAGTTGCTGTACTACCTGAAATGGAAGAGACAGAGATCGAGATAAGGCCAGAAGATCTGCGCATCGATGTAATGAGGTCTTCTGGTCCTGGTGGTCAAAGTGTCAATACAACCGACTCCGCCGTGCGCATTACACATATTCCAAGCGGCTTAGTTGTTCACTGCCAAGATGAGAAGAGCCAGATAAAGAATAAGGCAAAGGCCATGAGAATCCTAAGGGCAAGGCTTTTTGAGATCGAAGACAATAAACGCCAGGCAGAGCGTTCTGCGGAACGACGAAATCAAGTTGGAACCGGAGATCGTTCCGAGCGTATCAGGACCTACAATTTTCCGCAGAATCGCTTGACCGACCATAGGATAGATTTGACTCTATATAAGCTCGACCTCATCATGGAAGGTGATCTCGATGAATTGCTCGATGCACTTATAGACTGGAACAGAGAGCAGGTGCTAATAGCCGAAGAACGCTAGATGTCATGACCTATCGAGAACTTATCTTGAATGAATCTTGCAGTTTTTCTGAGAGCGATACTCCTTTTCTAGATGCAGTTTTGCTTTTGGCACATAGCCTCGGTATATCGAAAGAGAAGCTTTTTTCGATACTCCCTGAGTCTGTAGATTTTATTCCTCAATCCTTCTTCGAATTGACAGAGCGCAGAAGAAATGGCGAAAGCATAGCCCATATTCGAGGTTTTCGTGAGTTCTATGGTCGGGAATTTTTGGTTAACGATGATGTATTATCGCCGCGCCAAGATACAGAGGTCTTGGTGGAAGCCGCGCTTGAATCCTCAAAGTTATTCGAGCCTGTAGTAGGCATTGAAGAAGGTCTTAAAGCGGGCGGAGGGATTTCCATTCTCGATCTTTGTACTGGTTGTGGCGCAGTAGCAATCAGCCTCGCAGCCGAAAAGCCATGGTTTAAGGTAACAGCCTTGGATATATCATCTGCGGCTCTCGACATTGCAAAGAAAAATGCACAAAGGCTTTTGACTGCTTCTTCCCTAATTTTTATAGAATCCGATCTCTTTTCTGTAATAGATGGGAAGTACGAAATTATTACAGCAAACCCTCCTTATGTTCCGCATTGTGAAGCAGAACAATTGATTTCTAAAGGATGGAAGGATCCGCTCATCTCCCTAGATGGCGGGATCGATGGCATGAAGTATATCCGGAAGATAATCATGGAGGGATATGAATACTTATCCCATAATGGTGTATTATTATTAGAGATGGATCCATGCCAAACATCGGAGTCTTTGGCTCTCTTTAGAAAAATGGGCTATATAGATCTCAGAACATGGAAGGATCTTACAGGAAGCATAAGGGTAGTAGGCGGCCGTCATGGATGAATTGGTTCTGGATTTTTCTTCTAAGATCGAGCATCGCTTCAATGATGAAGAAAAAAACCTTCTTTTAGGGGCCTTAGATCACTCTCGCCATACTCATGGAGAAAGAAAGCGAGCATCAGGTGAGCCGGCCTATTACCATGATATCCGCGTTGCCGAAATACTGCTCGAACTGGGTATGGACCTAGAATCAATCCTCGCAGGCCTGCTTCATGACACAATCGAAGAGCGCATATCGGGCTTTGCCCAGGATGTCAATTCAGATAGTAAAATCGAAAGAAAACCTGCCAGCAAAGATAAATATGCATCGGAAGACTCCAAGATTCGGCCAAGAGGGATACAGCAGCCTCCTAGAAGCGAACGTGCATTGAAGAAAAAAGATTCAAAAACATTGAGTTCTCTTCTTGCAGAACCAGATCCTCTTATTGAGGAGCAATTTGGCGCTCAAACCGCAATGATCGTAGCAGGAGTCAACAGGCTATCTTCGGTCAAGGCAAAGAACAAAACTGTGCATGCTGCCGAAACGATGCGAAAAATGCTTTTTGCCCTGACCAGCGATATTCGCGTGATTCTCGTCAAACTAGCGGATAAACTCGATAGCATGCGTACTCTGAAATACCTACCGGAAGATCGTCAGAAAGAAATCGCTACCGAGTGCATAGATATCTACGCTCCTCTTGCCGATAGACTCGGTATTTCCTGGCTTAAAGATGAATTAGAGGATCTATCTTTGAAGTCGCTAAACCGCGAGGTGTTCGACCAGATCAAGGACATCGTAAATTCGCGTAAGAATGAGCGACAAGAATTCTTAAAGAAAGTGACGGATAAGATACTCTCAGCAGCTGCAAAAGAGGGGATTGATGTCGAGGTCAGCGCCCGCGCCAAGCATTTCTACTCGATATATCAGAAGATGCGCAGACGCGGGAAAGGAGCCGAAGAGCTATATGACCTTCTCGGAATACGAATTATCTGCAACAGCATCAATGATTGCTATGCCCTACTTGGGCTCGTGCATCGCCTCTGGAAACCCATCGATGGACGATTCAAAGATTATATCGCCATGCCAAAAGCGAACGGTTATCAGAGCCTCCATACGACAGTAATCGCTTATGGGGGGCAACTGCTCGAGATACAGATTCGCACGAGAGAGATGCATCTTGTGGCGGAATACGGAGTAGCATCGCATTGGCTTTACAAGAAGGGTACCAGGGCAGGAATTCCTAAGCTAGAAGATCTGCCCATCATAAACAAGCTGAGGCAGTGGAACCAGTTCATCGCCGAAGGCGACAGCTATCTAGAAGAAATAAAGCAAGAATTTTTGGGCGATTCCATATTTGTCTTTACTCCAAAAGGAGATATTATTGAACTGCCCTCTGGTTCGACACCCATAGACTTTGCATTCGCCATTCACTCTGATGTTGGAGCACACTGCCTTGGCGCAAAGATCAATGGAGCCATCGCACCTCTCGATTCTGAGCTTCGCAATACCCAGATTGTAGAAATCATAACTTCACCCAATGCAAGGCCAAATCTCAACTGGCTTAAGATAGCTCGCACGAACAAAGCACGCTCGAAGATACGCCAGCTTCTTGTACAGACTGGCCAAGCTGTAGCCATCGACAAACACATTGTCGCAGCTCGCAAGAGCGAAAAGGCTGCTCAGGAAACGATTCAAGCTCGCACTCATGGAGCCGCCGATCATTCTCAAACCGAAGCTCGCCGCGGTGAGAGTTTTCCTTCTGTAGTGGAATATCATAGTCTAAAGCCTGGCCTGGTGCTTCGCAGTGAGAAAGCGGGTGTTTCGGTCGGAGGTATGCGCAACATGATGATCCGTATCGCAGGCTGCTGCAAACCGGTTACTGGAGACCGTATTATAGGCTATGTTTCGCGTGGTCGTGGAATTATTGTACATCGCGAAGACTGCAGATCCATAGCTTCGGTTGCGGATTTCGAAGAGAGGCGCATCGATGTCAAATGGGAAGACGAAGCTATCAATACGACAGCACGCTATCGGGTAACCACCAAAAAGAGTTTCGACATTTTCTCAGAGATAGAATCTACCGTTCGCAAATGCTCAGGACGACTCAAGGAAGGCAAGCTGGGAGAGCG
>MWDY01000126.1 GCA_002070755.1 Spirochaetes bacterium ADurb.Bin110
GGTGAAAGGCGCGGCTATCGCCACTATGATATCGAATTGCGCGGCTGTTTGCTATTTCCTCGTGTATCTTGCCCATAAGAAAGGCAAAACCATCATCTCCTTTGTTCCACATAAGCTAGACCATGAATTCAGTATTGCAGCAAAAGTGGTATCTGTCGGATTGCCGGCATCTCTACAGAATATTCTATCCCTTACCTCCAACACGGTTCTCAACAACCTTACTGCAAAGTATGGTTCCGCCGCCCTTGCCGCAATCGGAATTGCAAAAAAAATCGATATGTTACCTATGAATGTGACGATGGGAATCTCTCAAGGTGTACTTCCTTTTATAGGATATAATTATGGCGCAAAGAGATACAATAGAGTACACGAAGCTAATAAGTTTGCACGAATTGTCGCAGTTTGTTTTTCTCTATTCTGTATACTTATTTTTGAACTTTTTGCAGAACCTATTGTAGGGCTCTTCATCAATGATCCGGAGACCATAAGGCTGGGCGCAAGTTTTCTACGAATTCTCTGCCTTATGACACCCATGATGGCGATAAGCTACCTAATCACGACTATGTTTCAGGCGACAGGTCAAGGCAAACGAGCACTCACAATATCGGTATTCCGCAAAACGACTATAGATGTGCCGCTCATGTTTCTTATGGATCGGCTCATCCCTCTATATGGCCTTATGACAGTACAACCGATTGTCGACACACTGTCGGTTGGCCTTGCCTTTGCGCTTTATCGGGATTTTTCAAAAAAGCTGGACGCCCAGACCGATCAAGAGAAATAGTATGGATTATGATACGATGGTCTTAAAAATAGAAAGCAGATAGCGTAAAGAGACGGACAACAACCATGTTAAATGCTCTCCAAAGCGTATTCTCCATAATCATAATGATTGCAATTGGATTTGGACTTTCAAAGGCACGATGGTTCGAAGGCGGTGGAAACTCTCTCATTTCTCGCCTTGTAGTCAACGTGGCGCTACCGGCCTATATGATATCGAATCTCATGGGAGGATATGACAAACCGACACTACTCTCGATGCTACCTGGCCTAGTTATACCTTTTGGCGTTATGATCGCAAGCTACCTCATCGCCATAATGGTGGACAAAATCCTCAAGGTAAAAGAGGATAGAAAAGGCACATTTCGCTCGATGTTTGCGCTGTCGAATTCGATATTCATAGGGCTGCCGGTAAATCTTTTGCTCTTTGGGGATAAGAGCCTTCCCTATGCACTCCTCTACTATATAGCTAACACAACGCTGTTTTGGACCATAGGCGTATATGGCATTTCAATGGATGGCGCGGTGCGCAATAAGAGCCCAATGCCCTCGCTTGTATCGCTATCGGGGCTAAAACGCATACTATCGCCTCCTCTCATCGGCTTCTTGATTGCGGTATTCTTTATCTTGGCGGGAATAACGCTTCCGAAGTCCATTATGGATACCTGCAAATACCTGGGCAATATGACTACGCCTCTTTCCATGCTGTTCATTGGTATTGTGATCGCGCGAGTAGACTGGAAAAAGCTGAAGTTCGAAAAAGATTTTATAGCGGTGCTTGCTGGGCGATTTTTGATAACGCCCGCATTAATGTTTATGGTTGTCAGGAGCCTCGATATGCCGCTTCTCATGAAGGAAGTATTTGTGATGCAGGCCTCGATGCCAGCCATGACCCAGACACCTATCCTTGCAGAAACTTATAAATCCGATTCCGAGTATGCAGCCATCGGAACATCGCTGACTACTGTCGCATCGATGATCACGATTCCCCTCTATATGAGCCTGATGGCTGTCCTTTTCGAATGACTTTTGCGATGGATCCATTATTCTACATTATTTTTGTATATTTATCCTATTTTTATGCATATAGCCCTTGAAATATTCATAATTTTTGGATAAAGTCGCAAAAAGCTTACAGAAAGCTTGCAAGAAAGCAAGGAAGTTCTATGCCCGTTCATTTCAAATCGGCATGCCTTGTGCTCGAAGATGGTTCGATATTCGAGGGATATTCGATCGGAGCTGATGCCTCCACAGAAGGCGAGGTTGTATTTACGACGGGAATGGTCGGTTACAATCAGTCTTTGACAGACCCTTCGTATTGCGGACAGATTCTTGTGTTCGCCTATCCGCTTATAGGAAACCACGGGGTGCCTCGCCTACGCACCAATGCCCTTGGCATTCCTATCGATTTCGAGTCCAATAAAATTCAAGTCGGTGCCGTTGTGGTCGCAGAGGCTTCTTCCGAAACAAGCCATTACAGCGCCGAACGGTCTTTCTCTAGATGGCTCAAAGAGGAGAATATTCCTGGAATTGCAGGAATAGACACAAGAAGGCTGATTCGCGTTTTGCGCGAAGAAGGAACTATGTACGGCAAGGTGCTAGTCGAAGGAACTCCTCAGCCTATTAGAGACGAAATCAAGATCAACAATCCAGTCAAACTCGTCTCTCCATCGAGTCTAAAAAGATATAGACGAGAAGACGATCAGTCCAAGGACAACTCACCCAAAAATGAGTCGAAAAAACAAGACTCAGTTGTAAATAGCTTAGAGATAAGCGAAAGACCCACCATTGCGCTTATAGATTGCGGCGCAAAGGCAAGCATTCTGCGTATTCTTCTCGACGCTGGCGCGGAAGTGGTCAGTCTGCCTTGGGACTACCCTCTAGACCTGATTGAATACGACGGCCTTTTTATCTCGAACGGCCCAGGGGACCCAAAGGCATGCACAAGGACAGTCGCCCATATTAGACATGCCCTTATCGAATCCAAACCGATTTTCGGAATATGCATGGGAACGCAGCTCCTTGCCCTTGCCGCAGGCGCCGATACCTATAAGCTAAAATATGGCCACCGCGGCCAGAATCAGCCTGCCATCGATACGAGAAGCGGGCGCTGCTATATAACGAGCCAGAACCATGGCTACGCCATCTACGAAGATTCTCTGCCACCAGACTGGGAGCCATGGTTCGTAAATGGCAACGATGGAACAATCGAAGGCATTAGAGCCCTAAAAGCGCCTTTTCGCGCCGTGCAGTTTCACCCCGAAGGCTGCCCAGGCCCGCACGATACTCAATTCCTTATCGAAGAATTCTTGGAGGAAGTAGATATCACAAGCCACAAAAAGAGGCAGAGATCATGAAAAAAGTGCTGGTGCTCGGCTCTGGAGGCCTCAAGATCGGGCAAGCGGGCGAGTTCGATTATTCGGGATCGCAGGCGCTCAAGGCTCTCCGAGAAGAAAACATCTTTACAATCCTTATCAATCCCAACATCGCCACCAACCAGACCAGCGAAGGCATGGCAGATGAAACCTATTTCTTACCCTTGACTCCCGAATTCGTCGCGCAGGTCATCGAAAAAGAACGACCCGATGGGATACTTCTATCTTTTGGTGGCCAGACGGCCCTCAACTGCGGACTAGCGCTGCACAAAGCCGGCATTCTCTATAAATACGCTGTAGAACTACTTGGTACACCGATTAAAGCAATCGAGCTAACCGAAGATCGCGAGCTATTCGCTAATCATCTGCGGCGACTAGGGCTCAAGACGCCGGAGAGCAAAGCAGCTACGAATATCGAAGAAGCACTCGTATGTGGCGACGCCATAGGATACCCCGTAATGCTCAGGGCCGGTTTTGCGCTTGGCGGCGCTGGCTCCGGACTATGCAAGAACGAAAAAGAGCTTCGAGCACGAGCAGAAGAAGCCCTTGCCCTTTCTCCGCAGGTGCTGATCGAAGAATGGCTCGGCGGGTGGAAGGAAATCGAATACGAGATTGTGCGAGACAAGGCGGACAACTGTATTGCGATTTGTAACATGGAAAACATCGATCCACTGGGCATTCACACCGGCGAAAGCATTGTCGTGGCTCCCTCGCAGACCTTGACCGACGGGGAATACCACGACCTCAGAAGCATCGCTCTCAAGCTTGTGAGGAGCTTGGGGATTGTAGGCGAATGCAATATCCAATTCGCCTTGGATCCGCATTCTGGCGACTATCGCATAATAGAGGTCAATGCTCGACTTTCGCGTAGCTCGGCTCTAGCCTCCAAAGCGACAGGTTACCCCTTGGCCTACGTAGCCGCAAAACTCGCGCTCGGCTTTTGCCTAACAGATCTGCGCAATAGAATAACGGGGGTCACAACTGCTTGCTTCGAGCCTGCCCTGGATTACTGTGTCATAAAAATGCCGCGCTGGGATCTCGCAAAATTCAAGGAAGTGGACAAACACATCGGAAGCGAGATGAAGTCCGTAGGGGAAGTGATGGCCATTGGCCGCAGCTTCGAGGAGGCGCTCCAGAAGGCTATTCGCATGACAGGCGCAAGCCAGTTCGGTCTACAGAGCGATGGAGGCCGAACAAATATAGCATCAAGCAGGCTTCGCGCTTCGCTCTCCAATCCTACAGACAGACGGCTTTTTGCAGTGTATCAAGCTCTTTCGGAAGGCTGGAGCGTTCAAAAAATCAATAGACTCACAGGTATCGATCCCTGGTTTATTGGTAAAATCGATTCTATCAGACAATGCGAATTCGAAATGCAAAAGGCTGCCCAAATGGCAGGACAAGCTCGGGTTGCATCGTCCGAGATAACACTCGACGACAAGATTGCCACAATGCTTGTGCGCGCAAAGCGCCTTGGCTTTTCGGATGCAGGAATTGCTCACATCTTTGGCATTCACGAACTAGAAGTGCGGCATTGGCGTCAGATTCTTGGACTGCGGCCTTCGGTGCGTCAAATCGATACCCTGGCCGCAGAATACCCCGCCCAAACGAATTATCTCTATGTTACCTACGCTCATTCATTTGCATCAAAATCCTTATCGCGCGATTCGATTATCGCTCCATCCGACGATGTAAAACCATCGCATGGCAGCATCCTTGTTATAGGAAGCGGGCCTTACCACATAGGCTCCAGCGTCGAATTCGACTGGTGTGCGGTCAGCGCCGTAGAAACATGCCGTGCCCTTGGCCAGTCTACAATTATGGTCAACTGCAACCCCGAAACAGTGAGCACGGACTACGATATCTGCGATAGGCTATATTTCGAGGAGCTGAACTTCGAGCGCATCATGGATATCTACGAATTGGAAGAGCCATCTGGAATACTGCTCTCCATGGGTGGGCAGATCGCCAATAATCTGGCCCTGCCTCTATTCGATGCAGGTGCGCTAATTCTCGGCACATCCCCACAGAACATCGACAAAGCAGAAGATAGACACAAGTTCTCTTCGCTCCTAGACGAGCTTGGAATCGAACAGCCGGCTTGGAGCGAGCTGACCACCGACGAGGAGGCAATTGCCTTTGCACGATCTGTTGGCTACCCCGTCTTAGTGAGGCCGAGCTATGTGCTCTCCGGCGCTGCCATGAATGTAGCTTGGGACGATAAGAGCCTCGCGACCTTCCTAGAACTCGCTGTAGACATCTCCCAGGAGCATCCGGTCGTCATCTCCAAATTCATAGAGCACGCTAAAGAAATTGAAATCGATGCGGTTGCAAAGCACGGTAAGCTCTTATACCATGCCATAACCGAACATCTCGAAAATGCCGGCGTGCATTCGGGCGATGCTACCGTCGTATTTCCAGCACAGCGACTCTATGTCGAAACAGTTCGAAAAATCATCCGAATAACCGAAAAAATCGCAAACGCCCTCAATATCACCGGTCCTTTCAACATCCAATTCGTCGCAAAGCAGAACCGCGTAATGGTCATCGAATGTAACCTAAGAGCGAGCAGATCCTTCCCCTTCTGTTCTAAAGTCTCACGCATAAACATGATAGACCTGGCGACGCGGGCTATGTTAGGTCAAGCAGTACAGGCGGCACCGAACGCGCTATACGACCAGCCTTGGGTCGGAGTCAAGGCAGCACAGTTCAGCTTTGCTCGCCTCCATGGTGCGGACCCCGTGCTCGGCGTGGAGATGGCTTCGACCGGAGAAGTGGGCTGTATCGGCAGCGAACTAGATGATGCTTTTATGAAGGCGATGGTCTCGGTTGGCTATTCACCAAAAGTCAAGAAGCTGCTTTTGTCGACAGGCCCGCTCGAAGACAAACTCGATTTCCTCGAGAGCGCACAGAAACTA
>MWDY01000127.1 GCA_002070755.1 Spirochaetes bacterium ADurb.Bin110
GTCCTCAAACATCTTGACTTGGAACTGCCCGATCTCGCAGCCACTCCAATTGAGACTGCTTTTACCTCGCCTCTTCATACCGAACATATTACCTAAAACGGAAAGTTAGGAATTAACTTAGTTATTAGATTGCTCACCCATATTTTTTACCTAAAGAAAAGAAATGACTTGTCATTCAACCTTGGAATGCCAACCCTTTGGTGGTAGCCGTTCGTTTTTAAGAAACTAATGTCCAGCTTATTCTCCATCCAAAACAAGCCTATCTTCTGTGCTATCTATATTTGAAAAAAGAGTCGGAGTATTAAATGATAATGAAAAATCATTGATGCGCCTTTTTGCTAACTTTATATATTCTTCATCGATATCATATCCAACATAGTGCCTTTGAGCCTTAATTGCTGCAATTGCTGTTTGACCACTTCCAATAAATGGATCCAGAACTAATTCTCCTTTAAAAGTATATAATTGAATTAATCTATATGGCAATTCTATAGGGAAAGGAGCTGGATGACCTGTTTTCTTTGCCGACTCTGCAGGGAAAGTCCATACGCTTTTAGTAAAATCCAAAAATTCTTCTTTAGAAATTGTGCTTTTTCTTCCAAGATTCTGTCTTGTAAATGTTCCTTTAGAGAATACTAGTATATATTCATGAATATCTCGCAATGTTGGATTTTTAGCTGAGAGCCAGCTACCCCATGCAGTTGAAGGGCTTACACTAGTTGCTTTATTCCAAATGATTTCGCCTCTCATCATAAATCCTAAATCAATCATATCTTCTATGATAAACGAATGAAGCGGAATATATGGTTTCCTGCCTAAATTAGCAATATTAATACATGCTCTTCCGCCATAAACGAGTATTCTCTTAACTTCACTCCATACTTTTTTTAAGAATGTTCGATATTCGCTTAGTGTAAGATTACTATCATACTCTTTTCCGACATTATAGGGTGGAGAAGTAACCATTAGATGCACACTGTTATCTGGTAATTCTTCCATGTTTTCACTTGTCTTGCATATAAGAGCGTCTGTGTATTGGGACTTAACAGCCTTTTCTATATATTCTCCTGGTTCTTCTTTTGGCAAACCATCGTACAATCTGCTTGAATAGAAAGGACTAGAGTCATGATTAATTCTTCCTGGGGATCCAAACGAACTTGTCCTAGTACCATTTTTTGGCCTGTAATTTTCCATTTAATCCTCTTTCCATAAGTCAATCCATCTTTTATAAGGATCATACTCAATATTTGTTTTGTTCCATTCTATCATAATCTTCCTTGATTTATTATCGCAAACTAGCTTGGTTAGTGCTTCTTTATTTATCTCAACACCTCTGGGGTTTGTACCAGGTATAGGAAGCTTAATATATCTTTCTCTTCCTAAAAGATCAAATATTCTCTTTTGCGCTTCTAATGAGATATAATAGAATCCTCCAATGCTTCCCCAGTTTATTTGAGCAAGCAAAATATCACATTGAGGATAATAGCTATTATTGAATTGTCTTGCTTTTTCAGCATCTACGGTCCATATCAATTTGACCCCTGAAAGAATTTTTCCAGTAATTGTCTTAATGGATATCGGCTGGTCAAATAGTAGCGCATCTATTTCATGTTCAGTTATAGGTATCTCTGTTTTAACATTTTTTTCACCAAATTTATAGATAAGCAGAGCTACTATTATCCTCTCACGGATAGAACCTACTTCCATGCCGATTTTGCCTGCTCTCGAGCTCTCTAATTCTGCAAGTTGGAATAGATAAGGTAATCGTTTCTGTATTTTACATTTGATCCTATCATCTTCGAATAATTCTAAGATATGTTCTGACAAATAAAGATCCTCCTTTCTTTATAGTTCATATATGAGGGCACATCGCTTGTCAAGATAAAACTTACATTGAAGCCAAAAAAGAATTATTTTAAGAGCCTCTTATAAAATTTTCAATTAAGGTCTTTTATGATATCGGGGGTCATCTTATTCCCCGGGCAAGGTCATGGTAATTTCCCGGGGGTACACAGTCTGTTACAGCATAGTTGCCAAACGCCGTCAAGCAGCGGGCTGGGCGGTTGCCATGTTCAAAATGCCTTCCTTACGGTACGAGCGGCCTGAAGTGACGATCAGTTTGACCGCTCCTGAGACAAGCCTATCCATGATCGCGCCTCCTACAATCTGTTCCGGGAAAATCGAGAACCAGTCTTCAGCAGGACGGTTGGATGTGATCACAATCGAGCCTTCCTGAAGGCGTTCGTCGGAGAGCGTGTACAGAAGCTCTGTTTCCTGCTGGCTGTAAAGCCTAAAGGCAAAATCATCGAGAATGAGGAGGCCAGCGTCCAGGCATCGCTTCACAAGAAGCTGAGAGCGATGTATAGATAAACCTTCTGGGAGAAGTTTTTCTAGGAGCTTATGAGTTTTGAAGAATACTACATCCATTCCTCTGCGAGTTGCTTCATGGCCTATTGCTTGAGCGATGTGAGACTTACCTATACCAGGAGGGCCCGCGAGGACAAGATTTCTCCTTTGATCGATGAATCTACAGGAAGCCAGGTCTCGTATCGTGGGAGCAGGTAGGACCGATGCATTGAATTCAAAGTCAAAGTTTTCGAAGGTCATCTGACGAGAGAAGCCAGCAGTCTTAAGTCTTTTTTGGAAAGAGTTAGAATCTCTGCTTGCAAGCTCATCCTGTATGAGGAGTGAAGCGAATTCAAGATAGCCCAGTTTTGAGACTTCTGCTTCCTGAGCTCTCCTATCCAGGTTGTCTGCCATACCAGGTAGACGCAAGCGTTTGAGGTCGCTGATCATGTCTTGGGTATTCATGGCTAGCCTCCTTGTGGCTATTCATTGCGGGCCCCTACGGGTCCGCCTAAACGGATAGCTTTAGTATCCGTTAAGAACCCGTATAGTAGCTCGCCTCTCTTCCCATGGCCTTGCCTTCTAAAGAGAGCACAATAGGGAAGACGATCTGTCCTTCTTCTTCGGCAAAGAAGGCTTTTAGCCTATCAGGAGAAAAGACATGTTGAGCAATAGCCTTTCCTAGGACATGGCTGAAACCTTTTTGTGATTTGTATTTCTCAAGAACCCTGAGGCAACCTTGGGCTCTACGGATACCCAGATTGCCAGAGTTTTCTAGTATCTGTCCAATATAGTGTCCAGCCTGAGGACTTAGGGCTTCTGCCTGTCTTCTGAGCCATGCAGCATAGGAGCCTTGGCTAAAAGGTTGAGCATAGGGCGGAAAATCCTCTGGCAAATAGGCTCGTCTCGCTTCCTTGGGTACTGTGTAGCTCCGAACAAGCTTATGTTCAAAATAGATTTGGACAAAGCTTTCGGTAGAACGTACTGCGACATTCTTTCCAATGAGGCTTGCAGGTAGGCCATAGAGCTTATGATCAACAGTGATAAATTGGTCAGGATGAACTTTGGGGTATGACCAGCGACTAGGAGTATAGGGTACAGCTGGAAGTGGACCAAGTACTTCCTTTTCATAGTTCTTGAAGGCTTCCCAGGGTTTTAGGCCAGTAGTACCATGTCTTCTAGCTCCATAGGTAGAGCGGCACCAGTCCATGGAATCCTCGTTGAGGTTATCGAGGCTTTCCTCAGGGTGAATATAGGTGAGGAATTTCCATGCTTCCTTGGCCACCTGTACAAAGCGTTCGACCTTTCCCTTATCCTTGGGATGAGCTACTCTTGCTGGATCGGCAAGAAGGCCGTAATGATCACAGAGTTCAGCAAATGTCCTATTGAGTAGCGGATCATAGAGCTGAGGCTTTAGAATACCAGCCTTGAGATTATCCAGATTGAGGTACTTTGTTGTTCCGCCATAAAATTCCAGAGCTTTTACAGTAGAATAAGCGAAGCTCGCCTCATCTTGACTTGTGGTAAAGAGGATAAAAGGTAGTCTTGAGGCTGATAGTATCGCGATATAGGCATAGATAATTCTGCATTTACCGTCTACAATCCAGAGCCCCATCCTTGCGTAATCGAGCTGTAGCTCTTCACCCCATGCTTGCTCAATGCGGATCACTGGATGGTTCTTGGCTCTAATAAGTCCATTAGTCCTTATGAAGCGTGTAAAACTTTGATAACTTGTTTTTTGGTCTAGTTCATATTTGCAAACAAGTACTTCCCATACTGTTATGGCTTTCATGGGAAGCCTAAGCTTCTCTGGCTCTCCTTCTAAAAGCTTTTGAATTTCATCCTGATATAAGCTGAATATCGTTTGACTCGGTTGTGGCTTTCTATTCTCCTTGCAGACTTGAGAGAGTATTTCTATGGCTTTGGTATAGCTCGTTCCTGCTGGAATAGAGAGCTTAAGTATTCTAGCTGCATATTCATTGACTGTCTTTCGGTCGAGTCCCCGCTCTTGTGCTATCCTTCGCCGAGAGTGGCCCTTAATTAAACGAGACCATATCTCAAACAGTTCCTCAGGCTTCATCGTCCGATACCCCATATTGACCTCCATTGCATTAAGCCTATGGAGGTCGAGTACCTGACGAAAGTGGCCCAATTATTTTGAGCAGATTTGCCTTAAACTGGCCCCTATATCTTGAGCAAAATTCCTTAAAAGTGGCGGAATATAGTGAGCGGCGACACCTTACCGAAGCACATAAAAAATACCTTACCGTACCACATAAAAAACATCTTACCGAAGCATGTAAAAATTACCTTGACATTAGCATGATGAACCTCATGGTGCTGTACCGGAGGAAGGCGAAGGCCTTCTTTGTGGCTCTATTGGATACCATATTCGAGATGGTCAGAATAGTTTTTGGGAAGCGAATTTGTCAGCTTATAGCTGCTTGAAAAACCAGAAAGCGAGTTCTTCAGGAACCCCTAGGTATAAATAAGCGAGAATTGAGGTTATTAAAAAGTTATAAGCACTATTTTGCAAAAAGGATATTACTCATATTCCCTATTTTGAAAAGTTAGGGTTTAAATTTATTGTTCTTCAAACAAAGCTAATATTTCGTCTTTTGTAAGTATTCGATTATATATTCTTATATCATCTATTTGACCACTAAAATATTGAATATTATTTGCTCCATTTCTACCAATATAAAAATTCCCAAATCCTTTATATTCATGATTGATATAAGCATTTGCAATTTCCTTACCATCTAAAAATATTGTACTACTCTTGGAAAGATAATCGTACATTCCTACAATATGATGCCATTTTGTATTATCTGGATATGTTCCTTTTGTGGTAATACCGTCAAGATAAAAATCTAATAAAATTGTATCATCAGATCTAAATCCAAAATGCAAAACGCAATAAGGTTGGTTAAAGCCTTGTCCAATTAGATCCTGATGATTACCATTGATGGCGTCTCTTTTAAACCACATTGAAATAGAAAAACTTTTTTCAATTAAATTAATTTGATCACTACAGTCGATGTAACTGTCTATCCCATTTAGTATTATAGCATTATAATCCCTATTAAATCTATCTTTACTATATTGAATATTATATGAAGTTATAATATTTTTCTTAGCACTAGTATCAAGTGTATTTCCGGTAAATAATAATTCAATAAGCAGGCTGTCTCTCGGGACTATTTGATTATTAGTATGAGGATTTATTTCAATGGAGCTACTTACCTCATCTGTATTTGTTAAATAGTATGATTCAAAAAATTGATTATATACAGCAGGTATCTGCTCCCCATGAGTGTTATTTTGTACAATTAAGCCAGCTTTATTGAATACTTCTTTGATTTCAACACTTTTTAGTGTAAGTGTCTTTAACAATGCATCGGCGAAGACACTATTTTTACCAGTACCATCTTGTGCGACCTCTCCTGAACTTGTGGAATATACAATAATACTTCCTGGTGGCTGTCGACCGACGACGCTCAGGCCTCTTACTCCCGATCGACTCCAGCCAAATGGATTGTCTCGACATGCATCAAGAATAACAACGTTTAATTTATTATGTGCTGATTGTAAAAGGTCTAATACTGTCTGCAAAGATAAAGATTTTACCTTTAAAAATTGTTCACTTTGTATTTTGGCATCAGATGGGATCAAGAAATTTTCATATGACGATTGTACACCATGGCCAGCATAATAAAATATTCCTACATTATTTCTATCTTGAGCTAATTTTTCTTTAAACGCCAATACAGCATTTTCTAAATCTATAAGGCTACTATCAATTAGTTTTGTAACTTCAAAGCCTAAGGATGAAAGCGTAGCGGCAATATCGTTTGCATCGTTAATTGGGTTTTTCAGTTTACCTAAATAAGCATAATTTGCATTTCCAATAACTAATGCTACTCTATTTTCTGCAGATATATATGTGGTCAATAATAAGATTAATATAATTAGAGCAATAAGAAATTTGGATTTCATATTTATCCTTTTTGTGTGAAGACCCATCTAACGTGCGCTTGACCTGTAATCCGAGACTGGCGCGATTCGTGCGTCAATGACCTAAGCACGAATCGTGACAAGCCGGATTATCAGGTCTAAGCGATTGTTAGCTTTTTTTTATCTTTCGTGTTTTCCGTGAGGACTTCTTGAACAACTACCAGTTGAAGTAGATCCACAATAAATGCAATGTTCCCCATCACTTCCGTGTTGATGATTACCATGAGGACTTTTATAGCAACTTCCATAGCTTGTTGATCCACAGAAAACGCAATGCTTTTCGTCGTCTAAATGCTCATGTTTACCATGAGGACTTTTATAGCAACTTCCATAGCTTGTTGATCCACAGAATTTGCATTTAGTACTCATCAAATCCCTCCATTATAGGATATTTGGATCCAACAAAAATATGTTGGTATTCCACTAAATATAACTGGACCACAAATGCCGTTTTTCATAGCATTCAATCCAAGTAATTCTAAAAAAGAGGTATAATCACTAAACGATTCCTCAGAGAATTGGAATGACTGAACAGCCATTATTGCAAAATCGCATTTAATCTTTTGAGCCATTATTACTGCTGACGCAGTCCTATGAAGTAATTGATATCTTATTTTATCGATATTCTTTTCATTTATTTCTAATAATTTAGACAAGTAATCTAATCGCGTTTTTTTCCCATTACTTAATTCCCCATCATTCTTCCAATCCCCAACTATAGGCCCGAAACTCTCCATACATTTAGCCTCTATCATCATTACGCCAGTGGATGCTCCAGTCTTCAATAATAGAAACAAATCGTTTTGAGATGGTCTTTTACCTCCAGGAATATCTACTTTGTATTCAGGTACTGCAAAAATAATTTCAACATCTTCTCTCGGAATATTAACACCTTTATGTATTATTTGCTGTATTTCTTTTGGTATTTCATTTTTACCATGCCAGTACTTCGCCAACTCTTTTGCGGAATAACCATCTTTCCATTGTTTTTGAGGATCAGCAAGTAATTTTTTCCAATCTTCAATTTCCTTTTCCGGAATATAAATCATTTTTCTCTCCAATACACGCGAGCGAAGCGAGTCGAGCTAACATATTATACCATGGAAAACCCTATAATAAAATAACTGCAAAATCAAATCAGAGAATATCGATATAAGCTCTTAATATGAATTGTTAGCCTCTTTTGAAGCGAGAATAAGTTTTCTTTATTGATATTTTATAGCAACAGGATAAGTACTAGTTAAGCAGATCTTTCTTATTATATAGCTATAGCAAGAGTATTCTTATGCTTATCTTTTGCTAATTATTTTTAGAATAGATAGAATCTTGGTATCGCAAAAGGATTTAATATGCAATGGTTGTCATTGCGCCATTCACAAAGCATTCATTTCTTTTTTATGAGCTGTTTTCATCTTCTCGCTATCCCTACTACCATTCCAATCATCATCCCTGCTTCAAGCCCAATAATTATTCCTTTTATTTTCTCTTTACGGATTCTCGCTTCCACTTCTTCTCTGTAGCTCTTCCACGATGCTTCTGAGATCCTCAATGCATCCGTCAGCTCTTTCCTGAGTCTCTCCGATTCTGCCCATCTTATCTCCAAGCTCTCTAGCCGTGCTTTCAAGTTCTCTATATCTTTCAATAGAGTCTCTCTCTCGCTGTTCAATATCTCTAGCTGTATTTCCAGATTCTTTGATAGTTCCAGTGATTCCTTTGCTTCCTCTTTCAAGTCCTCGTTCAATATCATCAATTCTTGTATCTTCTATGCTGCTTCCTTTAATAGGGTAGGCGTGTCTAGCTCTTGCAATCGCAAGGGCTGCGCCGATAGCCATCGCAAAGAGAATAGCAATAGCAAAAATCCAAAGCCTATTTTTCTTTTCCACATTCTCTTTCCTTAATCGACATTGCTATACTCTTAAGGCTTTCTATTGTTGTGTATCCTAAGAGCACAAGCACAGCCAATATTGCCGCTATTCCTGCCCATACACCTGCCATCATGCCATTCATAGCGGATAGCCAAAGGCAGCTCACCGAGCAGATGCTATATAGGAGTGCAAGAGTCCTTCGCATAGACCATGAGCCATTTTCTTCGTTCAAAATTCCAGGCTTTTTCATAAGGCCTTCCTTCTAAATACTCTAAGGCTTTCTAAGTAGCCATATTTTAGAGTATTTGAATTCTTGTAAGGGTCCCAGTTTGGAAGTTTGAAATGGGTGTGGTTAATTATTTTTAAATTTACTTTTTCATTCCATCTCCAGCATTCTATTATTCTCTCATCTTTTCTTGGTCTATAGTCAGGTTTTTCTGTGCTACTTGTCCATCCTTTTTGCCCGCTTACAATATCCATAAATGCATCGCGATTCTCTACAAAGCAGTTCTTTGGGTTGTTTCTGTTGTTTTCGTCGTAGTATATATATCCTTTTTGTATTCCTTTAATAATAAATCCTATAGCTTCTTCTTCTGAAAGTCTTGGTTTACCTATCTCACATATGCAGAGCGCAAGGCAGGATCCTTCTCCAAGTTCCGCTAATAAACTCTGTATGCCTTCTCTCACTTCTTTTTCTCTCCGCTCTCATTGCCTGCAATTGCCGCAGACACCAGATGCTCATCGAATTTCTTTTTTTCTTCGCTAATCATTTTTATCGCTTCATCTACATTGCCATCACATTGCCCATCCCTTTGGGCTTCAAGCGAGGCTTTTAGACTCATAAGAAGCGGACCTTGCATTCTGAAGATTATGGTTAGGTTTGATTGCATTCCCATAACTTCTTCTAGTATTTTTTCCATGCTTCTCTTTGAATTAAAAAGCCATTTGAGATTTAGCCATATAGCTCCTGCAATAGCAGCTGATGCTATTCCCGCCAAAGCATTCACCATTGAATTAACTATCTCTCTCATATATATCCTTTAACCCTTTTTATCCTGCCCGCAGTGCTTCCATTAGCTCATTCGCTGCTCCCTTAGTCATGCTGAATGCTCCTTGTGCTGGTCTTCCAAAACCAAGTCTTATCCCAGGCTTATCCCTTGTCCATTTTTCTTCTATCGAATAAATAGGTACGCTATACCATTCTCCATAAGCCTTTACACTGCATAGATCTCCTAATTCATAATCTTTTTTAAGCTCAATTGGAGCATTGAACGGTATTTCCGCTTCAAGAAAGAAGGTTTTAGGAAAAGCATCAAGCTTTATAATTCCATATCTTCTTAGAGCCTCAATATCAGTTAATGAGGGCGCATCTATTGCATTCTCTATCCTGTCATATCCTTCTGGCTCTTCGCCATTCCAAGCTATAGCCATAGGTCGTCCTTCTTGAGATTTTGCTCCCAGCACATATAGCTCAGACGAATAACCTAAAACACCTTGCGATATATTTACCGATGCCAGAGTATCGTATTCATCTGCAAAAAGAGCTCGGCTATTCTTATTTTGACTTGCACTTCTATCAATTCCTTCTATGATATCAAATACTAGCTCTCTTTCTTGTGGATTTAGTGTTATGCTAAATCCCAAATTTGAAGCTTTCGCACATTTTTGTAGTTCATAAAGGAGGTTTGAGAATGCGCACGATAGCGAATAGCTTAGGCCTCTTCTATAATCCTTTGTAGTTACCATCTTAGGAAATTGGCGTTTTACTCCTGCCTCTTTTCCACACTGATTACTCACCAATTCCTTCATAATTGTTTCGCTTGGAGCTTCCATCTCAATTCGGCTTTGGCCTAGTTTTGGTAGTGTTATCCTTCTTTTTAAAAGCGCTTTTGCTTCATGCCCTCTGCATATTATCCATTCGCTACCTTTTTCTAGCTTTTTCTTTTCTATTTCTTCTATTATTCCAGCCCGTTCACCATCACTACCTATTAGGATGATATTCCCTTCGTCGAGTATCTCTGCTTCTTTTTTTGAAAAAGGTAAGGAGAATGCAAAATCGCCTGGCTCGATAAGCGCTCTCGTGTAGTAAAGCTCGCTATATTGGTCAATATCTGCTAGCAGTTTTAATTCTTGGTTCAGTATTCTTATTGTTGGTGTTTTCATGCTTAGGCTGTCATCGGATATCCCCAGAAAACATGCCCATCGGCTCCTATCGTATAAATTATTCCACCCCACCTTTTTCCTAACAAGTATATTTCGCTGCAATTAGCCATAGCATACTTTAGCTCCCAGGTTACTCCTTTATCTTCGCTTGCAAATATTTTATTTCTTATCGAAATATAAATTGTCTCTCCTTCCACAAGAATGCATCTATAATCACTACAATTGTCAATTCTTATCCCATCATCCCAAGTAAGACCATAATCAGTACTACGATATAATGATCCTCTATAACCTTCTGAGTATCCCAGTAGAACAATTCCATTCCCGATATGCTTTAAAAAGCTTGCATTGCAAGATTCTACTTCTGTTGTTTTTACTGCCGTCCAGGTTGCTCCTGAGTCAGTGGATCTCCATATTTTTTCAGTACCATGCCCAGCTGCTAGAATTACTCCGTTGCCAATGTTTTCTAACGCTTCTATTTCTAAATCTTTAATAAAGCTTGCCTTTTGCGTCCAGGTCATTCCACAGTCGTTCGATGCTATCACTTTCTTTCCACAGAATCCAATAAGACTATGATTATCAATAGTCAAAAGAGCGCTCACATAATCTTCTTCAGTATCTTCGAATTTTACTACACATGTACTTGCATTGTTTGTACTCCGCAGTATTCTTGCATGTGTCCCTCCACCAAAAATGGCGTTATCAGAACATCTTGCCATACATTTAATTTCTCCTAAATCATTAGGTATTCCATTTGCTGTTGTTGCCTTTATATTCTTCCAGGTTAATCCAGCGTCATCGCTTATTGCCATTATCGAATCGCCATCTTTTGATACTATTATTACCTCTCCTAAATAGCTAATGTCCCAACTATAAATATCTTCATTGTGCCATGGCCTTGAAACAAATATGAATTGCCTCATGTTTATTCCCAGCTGTCCATTGTTTAGCGCATTAGCTTTTTCCTTTTTTACTTTTCCATATATTTCTCCTTCTTTTAGCTCATCTATTGAATTCATATTAGTTAGAAATATCGGTCTCATTTGGCGCTCGTCTGTCACTGTTACAACAACCGGATCTTCTGTATGATCTATAAGTACTTTTGCAAGAGCTATATCATTTTCATTTCCATAATTTGGTTCTATAGGTTCCGTGCTTTCGTTGCCTTGTAACACCTTTGCAACCATTTTGCGCCTGTAATGGTCTATTCTTATTGCGATTCTGTCGTAGCGCTTTTTGCCTAGAGTTGGCTCTAAAAGAGTTATTCTTAGGTTATCTTCGTTGCGGTAGTATACGCCTTTTTTTATTGCACTACCTGGAGCTATATTCACGCTTAGACTCCCATCGCCCGTTACTATTAACTCTCCGCCGACATTTGCAATAACACCATCCGCTCCTTGCATTGCGTCGTTCATCTTTTCATTCATAAACCGAGCTGTATATTTTCTATCGCCCGCAACACTAGTAAAAAATCCCGATTCCTCACTCATATCTACTCCTCATGCTTCAAGGTAATGCTCATAAAATTCAAATAACGCCTCTGATCCTTCTCCTGGAGATATATCCCCTATTTCAACTATGTTTTTCCCATCTTTTAGTTTCCAGAATGTTGATTCAAGATCTAGATAGTGCATTCCGTTTTGTAAATATCCATTTCTTAGTAGCTTTATTTGCCTTCTTCCTGGCTCTGTATCGATTTCTACGTACTCTCCTTCTTTTATTATCTGATCTATTCTTATTGTTTCATTGGTAGTCTTATTCTTTATATACGGATCCACAACTGGCCCTGTAAATCTGATCTTTATTGGGGCTGGTACATTTCCATTGTTTATTATTTCTATCGTTCTTCCTCCGGCATTTTCTATCCTCGAAAATTCTAATCCTTCTTCATTGAACTCTATTCCTTCTTCACTGAATTCAGTTAACCAAGCATAGAATCTAAGCCTATTCTCTATCGGTTCAATATTCTTGAAAAAGGGCTTTTCGCAAATGAAGCCAAGAATTACTTTCTGCCATTCTTCATTCCATCTCTTTTTCTTGAAGATCACTTGGCATGGCATTGCAGATATATTCCGAATTCTTTCATCTCTTTTTATAGTTAATTTTCCATAATTATCTTTGGTGTTCATTGCCTCAGATATATTCTTGCGCTCTTCTGAGATGCCTATTTCATCCAAATCCCTTAGATCTAGAAGCGCATCTATTTCTATATGTCTTGGCTCTATCCGGTATTTAGCTTCAATTGCTCCATCTATTCCTGGTCCTTTTGCAAAAGCTATAGTAACTTTCGGTGCTTCAAAGCCTTCTACGTGTAGTAGCTTAAGTCTTCCTTTACCTAGTTTTAGCTCTTTGCCCTCAGCGCTTTTGAAGCTTATCTCTGTCACAATCCTTCTCCAAAAGCTATTCCTTTAGACAGTCTTTCCCATTCCCGCTTCTCTTCCAAAAGATTCAGCACTTCTTCTTCATCGATATTTGTTTTAGCTTCTATCTCTTTATTATCTTTTGATCTCTTCCTATCTAAATCTTTCATTGTAATAATCTCGCCCTAGCAAAGCTCATTTCAAGGCATTTCCATTCAGGCCTTTCGCTAGGAATTTTCTTTATCATTTCGCCGCGGAACATTAGCCCTTCCATCAGTTTCTTTATCCTAGATTTTATTTCCTCAAGTTTTTCTTCTGCTATTATTTCTATAGTACAGATAGATTTTTCCACTACTATTCCTTCATCGCTCTCAATAAGTGGTATTCCTTCCTTTGTTGAAATCAGTATTAAAGGCGGATCCCAAGAAGGTTTTTTAGATAGATTGCCTTGAATGATTTTCTTTTCTGATCCCAATAGCCTTATTAGTTCACTGTCTGTAACAAGCGCTGTGGCTATCAAGGCACCCTCAATCATTATTCTTAATGCTCCTTTTCAATTAGGACTTCTTTGTGTTTAGGATAATCTTGCGCACATAAGACTCTGTATAACCCTTCTTTTCCTTCAATTCTGTCATTTTCCTTTATATCGATGCTTTTCTTTGTTATTAGTAGGTATTGTTTCTCCAAGCTCTTATTCACTTTTTTTGAAGGAGATAGCGAAGTCTTAAATATTCCTTTATCTTCATAGCTTGCATCGATCTCATGCTGTGTATTTAGTTCTAGGCTCCTTTTTAATAACCGCAACTCTTCCTTTCTTCTCATGCTCTCATTATTCCTATTTGAGAAGGGCTTTTTATATGTGCTTTAATTAGACCGTAGATTTGCGGGAATTTGCGCACGCTGCTTGGTCCTTGGGTATAGCTTTTCTCTATTTCTCCCTCTCTTTCTTTAGTTAGCCTTCCTCCTTCAGATTCATCCCAGGAAAGTATTCCTGGATCCTCCAATTCCAATAGAGCCCCTTCGCATTGTGCTTCTTTTAGCCATCTTGGTATTTGATTTTTTCCAGAATCAGTAATTCCAAACCGTGGATATGAGAGTCTCTGCGTTTCAGTACATTTTGATCCAAGCCATAATTCTCCATAGGCTTTCTCAATGTAATCGCAAGCCCGGACAAGAGAAGCTTCCTTTTCGCTTTTTATCGAAAATAGCCATTTAATATTTCCTCTAGCTTCGTTGTATTGATCTGCTTCTTCGATGCTACAATAGCTATCAGCATTTGATATTCCGCTTCCGTTTTCTAATATCATGCGATGAATCCGTAGACAGTAATATATAGATCGCTTCCTACCTCGAAGTTACCATCGGCTAGGATGTCTATTCCTTTCTCTAGTCTGCCTCCTAAGCTCATGCCGAATTCTGCTTCAAGTATCACTCCATCTGAATTGGGCGAGATATAGTTTCCAGGAATTAATTGCTCTGCGTTTATTGTAGCGAATCGATAGATTAAATCTGTCCCAGAGTCTGCGATGTATACATTTCTACCATTTCCTCCATCCCAGGCGTTTTCTCCATTCAAAATTAGGTAAAAACCAATGGGGTAGGCCTTCTGCTCCGAAGCCAGGTCGTTTTCATCTAGTAGGCTTACCCTTGTCGCAGCTTCTGTTGCCTTAAGCTTGGCTGTCCGCGTAAAGAACTTTTGTATACTCTGTCCTGGCTCAATATTATCTATTTTCTTAAGTATGCGCTTTTGCTCTTCTGATAATTTTAATAGCTCTTGCCCGAGTAATGTTTTTTGGCCATCAGGGTTAATTCTATTTAGGATTTCCGCTTTTATGTAATCAATAGCCATTTTCTTCTCCTATCCTAGGAGCAGTACGACATGCTCACTCATAACTACCTTGAATCCCCACGCTAGGTGAATCTCCCAGGTTATTTGTCCATATTGCGCAATCTCTAAGAGCAGGTAGGTTAGACCTCGCATATCCGAGATGAGCGCTTGCTGCATTGTGGGGTTATCTGGCATTGCCGGAGGCCGCATAATTCCAACCACTGCCCCGCGGTCAAAAGCAAGACATGGAGTATAGCTCTCTCCTATGGTTATCGGAGTAGAGACAGGGATGGTCTTTCGCACTCCTGGCTGTCCTATCGCTAGCATCTGCATCGCTGCAGTCACTTCGTTGTGGCTCACATAAAGGCTTTGGTCTCCTTCAAAGGAGAGGATGTCTCCCTCTTTAATTGTGCCTGTGCCCGAAGCTCCTGAGAGGATAGTACTCGTAGCTCCTTTTGCCATGGGAGTTGTCGCATTTGTAAGGTAGTTAGCCCCGCTTCCTTTTGTGTGCTCGCTTATTTGTGCGCTTGCCATGATTCTAAAACCAAATTGCGGCAGTAATATACCTTTCCTACGCTCTTCGTCGCTGCCTGCAGCATAGGCTTGCTGTATGGTCGAGAGCTTAAATAAGTTTGCTTCAGCGCCGCTATCGCAGACAAATTGCGCATCTGAAAGCGGGCAGCCATTCTCCTTTAGGATCTTTCGTACCCCGATTAGATCATCTAGCGAGGAGCTAAAGGGAGTTGTGCCTGCAGTTCCTATCGCTCTCGAGGCGCCCTTTACAATAGCGTCGATACAGTCCGATTCGGCAGCATTTCTTAAGGACCTCATCTCCTGCAGCACTTTTAGCCTAATCCATTCTTTGTCGGTTCCTGCATTCTCAAGGCTTCGCCTCTCTTCCCCGGTAAGGTGCCAACTCCGCTTCATAGATGCTGTGATTTGTACGTCGACGCTGCTAGCCGTGTCAGAGTCTCCTTGTGGTGTCACGTTCCCTGGCACAAACTCTACAGGAGTTCCACCTGCGGCAATAGGAATCTTTAGAAGGTCACCTTTGGCCACTCGCTTATCGTCCAGATTTAAGCTTATAGATTGCAGCGCACCTGTATCTTCTACAGAGACCTCTTGCGCAGCAGAGAATAGTATCGGCGCAAGGCTTTCAAATATGTTTGGCATTATTTATTTCCTTTTTCTTAGTTCTGTGTGATTGTTCCACCGCTCGAGATAAAGGCTGAGCGTTCCTTGGCCGGTAGTCCCCAGAATTGTTCTGCATGCATACTTTTTGTAGAATCTCCCTTTGAAAGGCTCTTGAACTCCCATGCAGTTATTTATTTTTAGCCTTATTTTTCAGGCTTTCCCCCATTTTAGAACCTTCTAGTGCTACGTATATGCTACGAGCTTTGCAAAAATCGCAAACAGGCTTTTGACAATTTTTGAATTTTTGTCAATTCGTCTGTGTGCGATAGCAGCGGGTTGGCTGTATTTTTCCGAGCCCCTCTTTTTCCGCAATGCATACCGGTGCCCTCGCCAGTGAAGAGGCGGCGGGCATAAAGCCCGCCAGCCCTCTCAAAGTGCCATCAAAGTATACAATTCATACAAAGTTAGGTATCAACTTTGCACACTTTGTACAGTTTGTATGCCTTTTTGTAGCAAAGTATATTCCCCGTACTGCGTGCGCACGATAAGTCCATTGTCAGCCAGCCGCC
>MWDY01000128.1 GCA_002070755.1 Spirochaetes bacterium ADurb.Bin110
CGGCCGAGATCATATCATCTGCTTCGGAAGCAGATAGACACATAGGCTTCTGGACTGAAATATGCTTGCCTGCTTGAGCAGCTTGGACGGTCATTGGGCAATGAAGATGATGAGGGACAAGAAGTTCCACTAAGTCTATTTCTGGATCCTTCAACAATTCAGCATAATCCTTGTATATCTTGGAAACGCCCCACTCTCGCGCTTTTTGTTTTGCTCTAGCCTCCTTGGCGTCGCACAAGGCGACAATCTCCGCATCAGAACGATCCCGATAACCGAGCACATGAAGATCTGATATACGCCCACAGCCGACCAAAGCCACTCCAATTTTCTTCATAGATTTTCTCCTAACTGAGATTCCATTGCTGCCAATTTTTCACGGATTTCTGCATGTTTTTTGCGATCGATGGGATACCAGATCAATAAGGGCAAGGTGATGATGATAATGATTCCCGGAATAGGCCCAAAGAACAAACGGATTCCCAAAAGCGACCTAGAGCTTTGAGCTACGTTCGGCACATAGCCAAAACCGGTCAGCATCCAGCCAATCCCGGCAATGGCAAGAGCCTCCGATATCTTGGTAGCCAATCCCCAAATGCCATAATACATTCCACTTCTAAATTCACCGGATTTAACTCGGTCATAATCTGCCACATCCGCTACCATCGCCCAGGGGAAAATCCACTGTGAACCAAAACCTATGCCAGCCAGAGCCGAGAGAATGTAGACAAGCTTCCCCTGATCAGGAGTCAAGAAAAACGATAGGCTAATAGCTATCGCTCCAATTCCAGTTCCCAAGGCATAGGTCTTACCCTTATCCAGCCTTTCGCTGAGCTTTTTCCAAAAGGGCAAGGACAATGTGACACAGATAAGCATTAGCCCCATAACCAAGGATATCTCGTTTTTCATTAGGAGTTGGTATTCGAGATAATAGGCCATCAAGGTTTTCACCATGGCGAACGAGAGATTGATTACGAAATAAGCGATACACAAACGCTGAAAAGGCTTATTTGACAAGGCTATCTTCACACTCTGCCAGACATTGGTCTTGGCCTTGGTTTGCATAACCTTCTTGCGTTCTCTTATTCCAGCAGCGGAGATAAGCAGGACAGCCGCACATATCACTCCATAGATGATACCTACATAAGCCCAACCCTTTCTTTCATTAGAGAATAGTCCAGCTAAAAGTGGAGTGAGAGCGACGCCAATCAGATAGGCTGGCACGGCCATTACCATGCGAGTAGTGGTAAGAGAACTGCGCTCATCGTAATCGTCTGTCAATTCCGAGGTAAGCGCGTAATAGGGAACATTAGTCAATGTCCAGAAGGTATCGAAAAGGATAAACGTAAGAGCAATCCAGATGAATGTCGTAGTTGTAGATAAACCTTTTGGTATGAACCAAAGCAGCATAATGCTGATTCCTAATGGGATAGCTCCCCAAAGCATAAAAACCCGTCGTCGCCCTAGTTTCGAATCCGTCTTATCTGTCAACCATCCAAACAAGGGGTCGTTGATCGCATCCCAGATTTTTCCTATCAAAAGCGCATTGCCTGCCAAGACTGGCAATATCAAGGCTGTATCGGTATAGAATTTCAGTAGATAAAACTGAATAGCAGAATTGATAATGGCATTGCCAATGTCCCCAATGCCATAGAACATCTTTGTCTTAAGCAGCAGCTTCACTTCCCCATTGTTTTTTGGAGATTCCTCTTTCTTGGGTTTTCCTTTTTCCATTTCATTGCCTCCATTTTTTGATCTCCTCTTTCAAATCAGAATGCGGCAGGTCATCAAATTTAAGCGCATCGAAGATGCCGGGATAGGTCAATGCTTCTTGCACAATCGATTCTGGTAGTCTCTGCAGAATCTCATGCATGGCCAAATGTGTAGTCTTCGAAATGCTTTCAAGTATTCTGCGCGAGCTTTGTTGGGATTCTCGCCTGTGTGGAGGATATCCTATGCCCGATTCAACAGCGAATAATTGGTCAAATATCATTTTTAGATTGACATCGGAAGCCCAGCCATAGCCCTGGTTGAGCATGAGAGAAATGCAGTTCCCGCCATTTATCTGAGTAAACAGCCATGCATCCAATGGAGAAACGATATGCCCACAGCATACACCTGGGTACTGCATGACAGAATTGAGAAAGCCCTGACCTGTACCACAACCACCGACCACAAAATCCGCCGCACCGAGGTTCAAAAAGAGCGCTCCCAATAGGCCGGTATGAATATAGGTCAGCTCAGGTTTTGTTCCATTCTGTTTCATGCCAGCATTTATGAGCACATGGCCTCGCCCTTCTAGAGCTCTCAAAATGTCCACATTTCGGTCTGCTGCGCTTGTCTCATTCAGAATTGCAATTCTCATCGCTTTTCCTTCTTCTTCAGAACTTCAATAGCCGCGCTTACTATTTGGCCAATCGAAAGCCCAAAGGCGTCCATTAGGCTATCTGTATCTGGTGCCGTGCGAGCAAAGGTATCCCGTATCCCTATTCTAGCCATCGGCGTAGGACATTCCTCAGTCAGAACTTCAGCAACTGCGCTACCGAGACCCCCAAAAATGCTATGCTCTTCGGCTGTCACGACAGCGCGGGTCTTAGCCGCAACTCTACAAATCGAATCCCTATCGATGGGCTTTATGGTATGAATCTCGAGAACAGCAGCCTCAATTCCTTCCTTGGCAAGAAGTTCAGCCGAGGCCGCGCAGCGCCCAACCATGCTCCCGCAGGCAATTAGACCCACATCTTTCCCCCTGCGCCTAAAGATTCCTTTGCCTATTTCCAGTGCTTCACCTTCTTTATGAACAGCAATCGATGCACCGCGGCTTATGCGCATTGTTATTGGTCCGTCTTTTTCTGCCATCAGTGGCACAAAGGCCGCTGTCTGAGTCGCATCTGAAGGCACTATCAAGGTCATTTCAGGCAAAGATCGAAAAATGGCGATATCGCTTATGGAGTGATGTGTAGGACCGTCCTTATAATCAGATAATCCTGCATAATGTGCAACGAGCTTTACATTGGTGCGAGCATAGCAAATATTACTGCGTATCGCTTCGATGGCACGAAGCGAAAGCAAAGCGGAGAACGCATTTGCAAATGGGATCAGTCCTCCAAGAGCCAAACCTACCGCCACATCCACCATGCAAGGTTCGGCAATTCCAATATTGTAAAAGCGTTCAGGGAAGCGCTGGGCGAATATCTTCGTAAGAGTAGAAGAACTTGTATCGGCATCGAGCACTACAATGTCTTGGTTTTCTTCTCCATATTGCAAGAGCGCCCTACCAAAGGCTTCTCGCATAGAAATAGCGGCCATTTCAGAACTCCTCACCAAGCTCATGAAGAGCGCGCGTAAGTTCCTCTGTCGATGGCGCAACGCCATGCCAATATGCCTTGTTCTCCATAAAGCTCACGCCTTTTCCTTTTATCGTTCGAGCGATGATCACTGTTGGCTTCTTCTGATCTTCAGTGCATTTGAGAAAAGCCTGATACAGTTGATCGACATCATGCCCATCCACCTCGAGGACATCCCATCCAAACGATCTCCATTTTTCTGCGAGTGGTTCGATTGGCATAACTTCCTCGACAAATCCATCCAGCTGCACCGCATTGTGGTCGACAACGGCGACTAAATTGGTAAGAGCATATTTCGCGGCAGCATTTGCTCCTTCCCAGACGAGCCCAGCCTGGCATTCTCCATCTCCTAGGAGGGTATAAACCCGATAGTCTTTTCTCTTATGCCTTGCTGCAAGGCATAGCCCTACCCCAATCGGGATGCCGTGCCCCAAAATGCCGCTATTCATATCCACTCCTGGCGTCTTGAGGCGATCAGGATGCCCTTGGAGATGACAATCCAGTTCTCCCCATTTCTGCAGTTCTTCTTCGGGGAAAAAACCACGCTTTGCAAGAGTGGCATAGAGCATTGCCGATGCGTGCCCCTTGCTCAGCAAAAACCGGTCTCGCTCATTCCAGTTTGGATTCTTTGGATCGATTTTCATTACCTTGAAATACAAGACAGTCATGATTTCTGCGGCTGATAATGATCCTCCTGGATGCCCAGCCTGCCTTCTATGTATCATGCGTAAACTTGTGCATCGCAATTCACGAGCAATCTCATTCAGTTCTTTAATCTCTTCCTTAGTTAAGTGCCACATCTTAAGATCCTGTCCTTTTTAAAATCCTATCCTATCTACAACCCTATCTTGTGGCGCAACTTTTGGGTCTCCTCGACCCAATTTCCCACATTCCATCGTCCATAGACTCCCATAGAGCCAAGGGGATCTATACCGTAATAGACTGGAATATGAATGAGCGATAATCCATTGTAGTCAAAAGCTTTATTCAAAGCTCTCTTTAGCTCTTCTGGTGAATTGCCTCCGCTTATGGCCATTACTCCTGGCACAGATTTTGCCCACTCTATGTAATCGATAGGCCTTTCATGCCAGGTTGCAAATTCCTTTCCATATTGAGCCATCTGCAAACCAGAAATAGCAGCCATGCGATTGTTGTCGAATAGGAGAATGCAGCCCCTTGCGCCATACTCAACCCCATCGATCAAGATCTGAGGATTCATAGTAAAGGAGCCATCTCCGCTGAAGGCCAGAATATAGGGACAATCTGGATTCGCCGCGCTTGCAAGGATCGCTGAAACGGCAAAGCCCATATAGCTGGCTCCGGAATCCGTAATCGTCTTACCCGACCATTCATCCGAGGCGATCTGAAAACCATTCGCCTGCACATCGCCTGCATCGAAAATATTTATGACCTCTTTCTCCGCTGACCAATCCAATGCAATTTTGATAGCGGCTGGCTGGGTCAATACTCTTCTTCTCCAGAAAGAATCCTCGAGCGTTGGATTATCGAAGCGCTCCTGCTTGAAGGCTTCCCATTCTGATTTTTTGTCCGCGCAAGCACGCAGCCAATCAGATGATTCGGCATGAGTCTGCCTATTAGATTCTCTAGATACTTCTTCAGACTTTTCTTTCAATGCCTCTTTCAGCGCTTCTTCAGGCTCCTCTCTCAGCGCTTTTTTCGGGCCTTCTTCCGATGCCCTTTTCAACGCTCCGATCAGTTCTTTCAGCGTGAGTTTAGCATCTCCCATCAATGCAAGCGAATCCTGATAATGAAGAGCATCATCCAAATCCGTATTGATGTTTATCACTTTTCTGACATTTGGATATCCTGTACGAGAGCTATCCGACTGACAGACAGCCCTTGTACCAATAGCGATAAGAAGATCGGCCATTTCCATGGCATAATTACCACAGATACTCCCTTTTGATCCGCCTACCCCCATGCAGCGTGGATGCTCGTAAGGCACTATGCCACCTGCTATCGGAGTGTAAACACATACTCCGTCTATTAATTCCGCAAGTTGTAGAATTTCTTCCGTCGCTCCTTTGGCACCAGCGCCGATCTTTATCACAGCCGATCTGGAATCTCTTATCCAAGCGACTGCTTTTTCGTAATCTCCAACAGCGGCTCCGATACAAGATATTTCTCCACACTGTAGCTCTCTCAGATTGAAATCTTTTAGCACAAGTGATTGTACGTTCATCGGCATGGACACATAGAAAGGGCCAGGGCGAGAGGGATGATCCACTCTTGCATGCCCTCTTCGGAGCGCCGTTGAAAGCGACCAAGGATCTTGGAGGCTATAAGCAGAGCCCATCGTCTGCAGAACCTGAGGAAATAGAAACTCCTGGTTCTTGGGAATCTGCTGCATATTGTAGCCTTCATCCTCGGTGGTCTCATCCCCAAACAGGTACCATACACCTATGCCATCGGAAGCGGGCACAAGCGAAGCGGCTAAAGCCTGAAAGGCACCAGGCCCGATTGAAGTGACTACCGCAGCTTTTTCATGGGTAATCCAATTGAGAGCTGCGGCTGCATGGGAAGCTTCGATTTCATTGCGCAGACCCAATACTCTTACCAGCCCAGCCTGCTGATAGATGCGCAAAACCTCTCCTATCTCCGTCGATCCATGGCCAAACACGGTGAAGTATGTCTTTACATTCTGCCGAAGCAGACCTAGAATCAGCAGTTCTGAGAGCGTTGCATCTATATAGAGCGGAATTCTATTCGCTGCCAATGCATCGTCGAGCCCACCAAAGACAGCAAGGATCTTGGCTCTCTCTATTCTCGCTTTCTCGATTTCTTTGTACTCCATTTA
>MWDY01000129.1 GCA_002070755.1 Spirochaetes bacterium ADurb.Bin110
ATTAGACATTTCTACAAGCCGGTCTATGAGATTGGATGGATGGAGTATTGGGTGGGCTTCAAAGGAGAGCATTTCGAAATGCTCCGAGAGCGAGATTTTCTAAATCCCGGGCAAGCTTTTTTCGAGGTAGGCTTACAGAACAACATACTCAATCTATATAATGAAATAATCGACGAGGTTCGCAACCAAAAGCCACTTTATCAAATAGTCGCTACAGCTAAGATTCTCTCGCTCATATCGGAGATAAAAGCTTGCTCGCGCAGACAGACTCAGTCCAGCCATACGGCCAAGATAGTCGAATCCGCGAAATGCATCATGGCCGAAAAAATATATGGGGATATAGACATTCCAAGCATCGCAAGTCAGCTTGGCACCAGTGTCTCCCGCTTCAACGACATCTTCAAGACTTATACTTCTATGACGCCCTATCAATATTATATCCACATAAAGATACACGCGGCGAAGAGTCTACTCGAACAAGGCGATCTTTCGGTCAAAGAAGTTGCCTATCGTCTAGGCTTCGAAGACCAGTATCATTTTTCTAGGCTTTTCAAGAAAAAGACAGGGATTGCTCCTTCGCAATGGCGAGCCTTTATGTATGAATGAGATTGGCCGATTTTTCTGCTAGGCTTATTATGCAATCAAGATACGCGTTGCGACTGTTCAACTATATAGACATTTCTAAAATAAACGCCCCCGCGGAAAGCTGACCGCAAGGGGCGATTATCTACTGGCAAGATGTATAGTTTTTATTCTTCAAAGGTAAATGCTTCTGTGAATTCTTCAATGCTGTTATAGGTTTTGGAAAATTTGATTTGATTGTTGTCATCATAGACTTTGAGACTGATGGTGATTTCTGGCTCTAATAGATTTGGTAATGCTTCGGGGTCCTCCGAATTCATTGCTGCAGTCAAATCAGCGCCGCTGATGGTTTTAGAAAAATCTATATCTTCCTTTACGACTAATTTTCCGCCATTTCCATCCATATTGATTGATAATCCAAAGGCCAAACTATTGGAATATTTGAGAGTCAATACATCAATCTCGCTATCTTTTATGGTTATTTTTGCATTCCCGGCGACATTTGTTTTGAGCTTTAGATCTTTTATGGCGGAGCTTTCAGAATATAGTGCATTGGTGGGGTTGATTTCGATCTTTATCGAAGCATCTCCATTAGCTTCCTTCAAATTGCTTGCATCCTGAGCAATAGCCTGATTGTCAGTCGTTTTTGCATCTGCCTTTAAAGTCGCCTCTCCTTTGGTAAAGGTCAGATAAGTACCTATATTTTCAGCAGTTACATTGATCTTTTCATCGAGTTTTTTTGTATTTGGGAAGTCTTCGATGGCTTCAGAGATTTCATCTATTTGCGTTTCTAAGCTGCTGACTAGATCCTTTGCTGCAAAAAGAGCCTTTTCTCCAATGCTTCTCGCTTTTTCTAAGCCTTTTTCTTTGCTGGAGTTCTTGCTCTCAAATGAATTAAGGAATTCTTGAAGGTCGGTTACAAATGGATCTGTATCCATATTCTCGGCGCCAGCAAAAGCAGCAAATATTTCTTCTTCTGTTGTTGGTACAGTAGTAGCGCCACTCTTTTTTAGGCTGCTTGCAGAATATTCTTTGACTTCGGGAGCTTGAGAAGAGAAAATTGAGCAACCAGCAAGAAAAACCAAGAAGATCGCCAATATGGCGAATACCCTTTTCATTTTATCCTCCTGTCATATTCTTCTAAGATAATAAACTATATTTAATTCTAACGCAAAAAAAACATAAGTCAAGAACAATTATCTAGATTAGCTTCGACCAGGAAGAAGAGCCGATACAGATTTAACTTTCTTCTGCCGGCAGCTGCTTAAGGAGGATAAGCTCTTCGTTGAAACGCTTTTCAAGGTAATATAGCTCAGGGTCGGACAGCCCAAGGCCAAAACTGATGGTGGCACCTTTTACCTTTATTGCGAGTTCTTTGAGGTATCGCTTATTGATCCGCACAGAGCTTCTATGTACCTTTGCTTCCCGAATATCAGAGAGTCGGTATTGTTGCGCGGAATTCGATAGAAACCCAGAGCTTTTTCGAAGGAGCCCATCCGAGGTTAAAAAGAGTTCGGTCTCTGTCATGGAAGGCCCTATGAAGGATTTTATCATTGAAAAACCGGCAATCCAAAACGGTATGCTGAAAAGAGAAAAGAAAAAAGGCGCATGCATGCGCAAGGTCGTCATGGTCCAGAAAAAAACGAAACCTATCCATGCAATAGGAAAAACCGTGCCTCCTCGCATCCCGGTATTGCTTCTTTTTGGCATTTTTATGTAGAGCCCGGGCCCGAGATCCTGAATTGTAAGCTGGCTGCCCGAAGGCAATTCCGAAGGATAGGCTTTCTGTTCGGTTTTCTCTTCGAGATTGTGCAAAATTTCTCCCAAGAATGAATCGCGAGAAAAGGTTCCGTTCCAAAAAGGTCCAATTCCGTTTTGGTTGTTTTCGGCAGATGTTGCTTCTGTTTTTGCATCTAGATTTGAACGAGTTTCCGAGGAGAGAACAACCTTGCCTCTCAAAATCTCCGCGGCCTTTACTGCAGACAGAGTGCGCCTGTCTGGATCCGGGTCGAGCCAGTTGTCCAACACATAAGAAAGCCTCGGAGACATATACAGAAGTCCGGAGAGATCGATTTTTAGGTTTCGCATCGGCAATTCGGAAGGATTTCGCCCCGTGAGCATAAAAACAGTTGTTGCGGCGGCGCCGTAGAGGTCAGAACGGTGGGTAGCTCGACCCGATACCTGTTCCATTGGGATATAACCAGCAGTGCCTACCAGTGTTGCGCCAGGATAAAGGGCTGTGCGAATGGCATCTTGGACTCCGGAAAAATCAACTAGCGCTATTTGTCCATCCGGCCTAATTATAAGATTTCTAGGATTGATATCTCGATGGACAATAGGCGGGCGCAGGCTCCCTAGGTATGCCAGTATGTCTGCAAGCTCGGCGAGCAATGCTTCGATTTGCTCTTCGGTGAATTTTTTGCCAGCTGCGATATATGCTTCGATTGTATCACCTTGGATGTATTCCATTACAAGCACGAAAAGGAATTTTCCTTCTATTGCTGTCTCGAAGCTCTCTATGTATTTGGGAATTCTCGGATGATTGAGGGTGCGGAGGATATCGGCTTCGCGTTTGAACTGATCTAAAGGCTTCCAGGAACTGGTCTCGGCGATATCGAAAATTTTGAGCACATAAGCTGGGGCAAAAGAGGAAGTAAGAGAGCCAGACTCAAGAGCATCAGCGCTGCCCTTTAACTCTGACTCGGATTGAAGGTCAAACTTGGTTACGGGTTCGGTTGGCCTAGCAAGCCATGTAGATGCCGTTACACCTTTTCCTAGCCTTTGCTCGAGCAAATAAGCGCCTACAGTATCTCCAGATTTCACTCTTTTTCCTTATTGCTTTTTATATCGATGGGCGAAATAGATTGTTTTTTGAGGTCATAAATGCTTACATGCTTATGAATATTCGCCATTGCTTGCTTCTCTGAGAGAAAGATAATTCAAATAAAGACTTTCGTCATCTATCCCAAGGTCGGATTTACCCATAAAAAGGACTTGAGTTTTTTCGGTTTCGGCTGTATTATATATTCGTTACTGATTTATCGATAATTCTATATTCAGATTTCCTAATATTATCTAAGAGGAGCTACAGGATGGTCGCAGGAGACATCGAGTTTTCAGATGAGTTGCAAACATTTGTCGAAGAATGGAGCAAGAAGGAAGGCGGACTTGTAATGATGCTGCATCGCATCCAGAATGAATACGGTTTTATTCCGCGGGCTGCAGCAGAGAAACTCTCGCTAATTTCTGGTATTCCGCTTGCAAGAATATATGGCGTTATTACGTTCTATCATTTCTTCAAAACAGAAAAACCGGGCAAGCACCGCATTGCAGTGTGCATGGGAACGGCTTGTTATCTCAAAGGCGGTCAGGAACTACTCGAGGAAACTCGATCTATCTTGTCGGTAGAGCCAGGCGAAGTTACGGACGATGGTATTTTTAGCGTGGATGAAGTGCGCTGTCTTGGTTGCTGTGGCCTCTCTCCAGTTATCATGATAGATGACGAAGTATATGGCAAGCTAACAAAGGAACAGCTACCGAGCATTATTGCAAAATACCGAGAGCGCTGAGTGCGATGCACTTTGCGATCGGAGATTTTGTGCTCGATCTTATCCAAAACTCAGTAGAAGCCGGCTCAAGTCTTATCGAAGTCGACATCGATGAAGCGATGAATGGAGTCTACGTGTGCATTGCCGATAATGGTTGTGGCATGAGCCCTGACCAAATCGACAGAGCATTCGATCCGCTAAAGAACAGCGCTGTAAAGCATCCTGGGAGAAAAGCGGGATTCGGTCTTCCGTTTATCAAGCAGGCGGTAGAACAAGCCGATGGTTCCTTCAAAATTAGCTCGGAGATAGGCAAAGGCACTAAGGTGTACTTCTCTTTTCCGAAATCCAGCATAGATAGCCCACCGCTTGGCGATGTTTCAGAGCTATTTTTGAATGCTCTGAACATGGTAGGTGCGAGCGAATTGATACTGAGAAGGAAAAGGAGCTCAGATGGGCTCTCGTATGAAGTGAAAAAAAGCGAGCTTGTTGAGGCGGTGGGCGATTTGACGTCAGCCTCCTCCCTGTCGCTCGTAAAGCAATATCTTGCATCTCAGGAGGAATAGAGAATATGGCGAAAATGACCCTCGATCAGCTTC
>MWDY01000130.1 GCA_002070755.1 Spirochaetes bacterium ADurb.Bin110
CACCAACTTTGACTTTTGCCATGATATCCTCCCAAAAATGCGCATTCAAATGCCTATAAAACCAGACATTGAGATCTGTGTCAAATACCCGCTTTTTCTCTTATATACCTGCGGGCGATCATTGCATACTCGAGCGGATTGGCCTTTGCAGGGTCTTGCTCGGCTTCGACGACCCACCAACCTTTATAGCCTCCGCTCTTTAGTGCATCGAATATTGATACAAAGTCTAAACCTCCGTCCCCCGGTACCGTAAAGACACCATTGCGGACAGCCTGCAAGAAGCTCCACTTTTCTTTTTTTGCTTTTTCCATCACCTCGAATCGGACATCTTTGAGATGCACATGCTTGATGCGCTTTAGGTATCTATGCAGCACAGCAAGGTGATCTTCGCCTGAGAACACGAGATGCCCTGTATCATATAAAAGGCCAACGAGCTCGGGATCGGTCATCTCCATTAGGCGGTCGATTTCCTCAGTGGTCTGCACACCAGTTCCCATGTGATGGTGATACACAAGCTGCATGCCTTTTTTCTTTGCAGTTGCACCGAGGTAGTTGAGCCCTTCTGTAAGGCGCTTCCATTCTTCATCTGTGAATCTGGGCTTGGCATCAAATATCGGGAGCGGTTTGCCTTGAATGGAATTGCCTTGTTCTGCGGCACCGATTATTCGCGCTCCCACCGCATACAGAAAATCACACTGCTTTATAAAATCCTTCTCGACTTCCGCAAGGGATTTTGTCGTCAGAAACGAAGAAAACCACGCATTGCAGATCGTTAGCCCTCGGAGCTTAAGAGCTTTGTTGAGCTTCTCAGGATCGCGCGGATATTTATTGCCGACTTCACTGCCTTCGAATCCTGCGAGCGCCATCTCCGAAATACACTGCTCGAAGGGAATTTCTCCGCCTAATTCAGGCATATCATCGTTAGTCCAACCTATGGGGGCAATGGCCAGTCGTATGTCCTTTTCCATAATCGCTCCTCCTCAGAGCTTCTTAGGGTTTTGGGGCTCTTGAAGGACCTTAGCCTTTGGATTGAGGGCTCTTAGCATTGAGAGCTCTCAGTTTCAAGAGCCTTAAAAAATATTAGCCTTTCTTTAGAATTTGCGGGCCTTTTTAAGCTCTTCTTTCATCTCTTGGGCTGCTTTGGCAACTTTGGGATTGCTTGAAACCTCGGCAGTGCCCACACGCCACCAGGACTCATATCCTTGCGTCATCGACTTGGGCGAGACACGAGCATGAATAACCACAGGTCCTTTAGCGCGAAGAGCGCGGCGTACTGCCTTTCTGAATTCTTCGATATTGCAAGCTCGAAGGCCAAGCGCGCCCCAGCTCTCTGCGTTCTTAGCGAAATCGACAGGTAGCTGGTCGCCAGTAAGAAGACCAGTCTCTGGATCGCGTAGGCGCCATTCATTGGCAAAATGTGCTATGCCTTGGCTATTCTGTAGATTATCGATGCATTGGAAACCAGAGTTATCGCAGACCACCACTATGATTTTTTTCCTCTCCTGAATGGCAGTCAGCAGCTCAGTGTGAAGCATTGTATAGGCTCCATCGCCCACAATGGCGACACATTCCCTTTCTGGTTCTGCCAATTTGCAGCCTAGAGTTGCGGCTATCTCATAGCCCATGCACGAAAATCCATACTCCATGTGGTAGGTGCCGGGTACACGAGTGCGCCATGTACGCTGCATGTCGCTGGGAATCGAGCCAGAGCCCGAAACTACAACCGCATTCTTGGGAAGAAGAACATCGTTGAGCTCTCCAATGACACGGATTTGACTCAAGCCCTTTGGGTCATCTTGATTGTAGAGAGCATCGACCTCACGCTTCCAATCTTCTCGGGCTTTAGCAATTGCCTCGCCCCATTGTGCTCGATAGGCCGCAGTGCCAAGCTTGCGACCAACAGCCTGCAATGTGAGCTTTGCATCTGCGATGATCGGCTCGGCATTCATCTTGTAGGCGTCGAAAGTCGCCACATTTATAGAAACGAATTTTGCGGCAGGATTCTGGAAGAGCCACTTTGAACAAGTGGTGAAATCTCCAAATCTTGTTCCCACGCCAATTACGAGGTCAGCTTCTTTGGCTAGTCTATTGGCGGCAAGGCTCCCTGTAACACCGATTCCGGACAGGTTGCAGGGATGATCCCAAGGGATGCAACCTTTGCCTGCCTGAGTCTCGCCGAAAGGTATTCCAAACTTTTCGCAGAAATCGGCAAGAGCTCGACCAGCCTCGGAATAGCGCACTCCGCCGCCGCAGATGATATAGGGTTTCTGTGCAGCTTTTATTAAATCGACAATGCGGGAAACTTGCGCCATAGATGGTGGGCGACGCTCGATATGATGAACTCGCTTTTCGAAGAATTCCACAGGGTAATCGTATGCTTCGCCTTGCACATCCTGAGGAAGCGCAATAGTCACCGCACCGGCCTGAGCTGGATCGGTCAAAACCGACATCGCATGAATAAGTGCCGTCATGATTTGCTCCGGCCTTGTAATGCGGTCGAAGTATCTGCTGACAGGCTTGAAAGCGTCGTTTGCGCTTATCGTATAGTCGTGTGGCACTTCGAGCTGTTGAAGCACTGGATCGGGCTGACGGTCGGCAAAAACATCTCCAGGAAGAAAGAGCACCGGAATATGATTTACGGTTGCTGTGCCAGCCGCGGTGACCATATTTAGGGCGCCAGGGCCAATAGAGCTTGTTACCGCCATGATTTTTCTGCGGTTGTTCTGCTTCGCATAGCCTATAGCAACATGACCCGCTCCCTGTTCATTTTTGGCTTGAACAAAAGTAAGCCCATGCCCGGGAGCAGCAAGAGCTTCGCCAAGTCCCACTACAACGCCATGGCCAAAAATACCCATGACACCACCCACAAATTTCTCGATTTTTCCGTCGAATTCCACAAACTGATTATCGAGGAATTTCACAATGGCCTGGCCGACGGTCAATCGAACTGTTTCCATAAAAACCTCTTTTCAATGTGCTCCTTGGGACATTCTTATCGGCATCTCAAAGGAGCGTTAGATTATTTTGCCTGGCCGCTCAGATCAATGAGAAGGCTTCTTCATCTCCCAAATCTGTGCGCCTGGCTGATCTACCCACATATGTTCAGGTGTAAATTCAGGGCTGATATAGGGATTCCCATCGAGATGACGAATAACCCATAGATACCACATGGCGTACCCAGGAGCTGCCACCTGCGGATGGTCCTTGTTGCCGGTTATAAGGAGAGTGTCTCTATTGTGCAGCTGATATGCCTCTGTCCCTAGAGCAGTCATGCCATAGCCCTGCGCAGGAAAGAATCTGTAATGGTAGATTTCTGGCTGGGGATGATGGTGTGGAGGATAGCTCGACCAGCGGCCGGGAAGATTGACATCTTCTCCAAGCACAAGGTTCGACCATGGCGCAGTCTGCTTGTCGAAGACCGTACGGACAATTCGTGTTGCGGTTCCTTGCATCGTGCCCTCGTTGCGGTATTCGACCCGACATTCGTAGGGAAGATAGAGCCGCGGAGAAAAATTCATGTCGTTGTCGGTAGAGCTGACATAGAAGAGGGCCTTATCTGAAAGCGCTCTTATGACCACTTCGGTCTCTTTTGGAAGATGCAGGACAGTGGGATTTTCATCCAGTAGACTTGTTCTGGAAGCTTGGATTCTCGTTCCGCCTCCAGGGAGCAAATCGATACTAACCGAATCGATCTTAGCAAGTCCTTCAATGCCAGGGCCAATCCAGTCGACCTTTTTCTCAACTATTATCTCCGCGCTACCCTCGGCCAAAAGAAACGCGCGCTCATCCTTTGAGCTCGAGTGCCAAGAATCACCCTTCTTCAAGCTCAAAGAAGCAAAATCCATAAGCATATCGGCCTTCTCGCTCTTTCTAAGTACGAGAAGCTCATACCCTTCCACATAATCATCTGAATGACGCAATACCATCGTTTCCTCACAATACTTCGGATACTTTGACAGGCCTGTGCTCGGCCAAAGATTTCTTGGCAGCAAGCCCTATAGCGAGGTCCATAAGACCATCTTGTCCCGTAACTGGTGTTTCGGTGCCTTCTTTTATCGCTTTGAAGAATGCCTTCATCTCATCGATATAGGCATCTTTGTAACGCTCGAGAAAGAAGTAGAGAGGTTTGTCGCCATGTACACCAGAAGTATCGCTAAGGCGAACTTGGGAAGGCGTATCGTTTTCCGCTGCAGCGGCTCCGCCAGAACCGAATACTTCGACACGTTGGTCGTATCCATAAACTGCTTTGCGTGAGTTATCAATTACGCCCAGCGCTCCATTTGCGAATTTGAGTGTGATGATTGCAGTATCGACATCGCCTGCCTTGCCAATTTCCGGATCGATAAGCACCGCTCCCTGAGCATAAACTTCATCGACTTCGCTTTTTGCCTGGAAGCGCGCCATATCGAAATCGTGTATAGTCATGTCGAGGAAGATACCGCCCGATACCTTGACATAGGAAATGGGTGGAGGAGCAGGGTCGCGAGATGTAATCTTTACAAGCTGAACTTGGCCAATTGCTCCAGCATCGGTAAGCTCGCGGATATGCGCAAAATTGTGGTCGAATCTACGATTTAAGCCTATTTGAAGGCGCACGCCGGCTTCCTTGACTGCGGCAAGCGCTTTCTTGACCTTCTCGATAGTCAGATCGACTGGTTTTTCGCAGAAGATGTTCTTGCCTGCCCGAGCGGCCTTGATTATATAATCGGCATGGGTGTCTGTCGAAGAACAAATGATCACCACCGATATTTCAGGATCGCCGAAGATATCTTCGGCATCGTTGATGATATGCGGTATGCCAAGGTTTTTTGCCCATGCTTCGATTTCCGGCGTAAGATTCGCATCTGCGATCGTCTTGACCCGGGCTTCCGGCATGAAATAGACAATGTTCGAAACATGAATTTTCCCAATTCGTCCAACGCCAATGACACCGACGGTGATTTTGTCTGTCATAAGCAAACCTCCTGCAAATATTGAATGCTGGCGCGCACGAGGCGGGCAAGCTCATTTTTCTCTAACGACTGGATTTCTGGTGAGAATGGCTCAAAGGAATAAAAGCCTTTGTAGCCTGCTCGCTCGATCCTTTGGACCAGTTCTGCGCTTTTCATAATATCCTTGGGTCCTGGAAGCATGCGATGCGCATCCGTAAATGCCGATTTATCTATATTGGCTTCTACCCCTGATATATGCACAAGGCCAATTTTCTCTATGACTGAAGGATCATCAAAGAATTCGGGCTTGTCAGGGCCTAGATAGCTATGGAATGTATCGATGAGAACACGATAGCACGAAGCGCCACTTTCGCCGATAGCTTTGAGCGCTGTTTGAATAGATGAAAGAGAGGAAATCCCAAAACCAAGCGCTTCCACATAACCTCTTACTCCCGCTGAAGAGAATAGGGGCGCATAAGTATTCAGCGCCTCGATAGTATCGTGAAATTTCTGTTCCGCGGTCCTTCCGTCATCTGGACGATTATTTGGGCAAAGCACAAGCGCCGGGCATTCCAATTCCCGACAGAGCGTCAGTAGAGATTCGAGCTCACCCAGAGCTTTCATTCTTGCACTTGGCAGATTGAATTGCTGTAGCGCATTGATCGTGATGATCTTAACGCCATTAGCGCCAGCCGCCTTAGCCATTCGTAGAACTTTTGGCCCTTCTATGCCATCTGTAACAGAACCGCCTCGAATATCATTTCTCAATTCGACGGCTTCCATACCAAGACTTGTCGCCAAATCAAAGAATTCCGAAAGCCCTAGCGCCGGCGCAGCAATGCGGTTTAGAGCAAATCTATTGGTATTGATCATAATTTTAGGCTCCTTTTGTAAATTCTTATTTTTGCCTTGCATTTTTCCGCATATCGAATACGACCGCACCTACAATTATAATGCCTTTTATGACTTGTTGGAGATAAGGCGAGATTCCAAGTAACAACAATCCATTATTGAGGATTCCAAGGATCAATATACCTGCAATTATGCCTGGAACTGTTCCTATGCCTCCTGTATGGCTCGTGCCACCTATAGTGGCCGCGGCAATTGCATCGAGCTCATAATTATTGCCAAGTGTGGCAATGCCAGATGCGGCTCGCGCGGTAATAAGGATACCTGCTATTGAGGCACATATACCTGAAACCATATAGATACCGAGCAGATTTTTTTCGACTTTGATGCCAGAAGTACGAGCCGCATTGACATTCCCGCCTATAGCATACACATGTTTTCCAAACTTGGTATAATTCAGGATTATATATGCTATTACGGCGACTATGACGAAAACAATGACCACATAAGGAATAGGTCCAAAGGATCCTTGACCGATAATCTTGAATTCTGGTCTGAGCATGGGAACAGGGTATGCATTCGTTAGAATAAGAGCGAAACCTCGCGCAATTATCATGGAGCCCAGGGTCGCTATAAAGGGAGGAATCGCCGTATAGGCAATAAGAGCACCATTTGTAAGA
>MWDY01000131.1 GCA_002070755.1 Spirochaetes bacterium ADurb.Bin110
AACCTACCAGAAAATAGCAAAAAATGACCGGAAAGTTTTGTTTGGATTCTCAAAATGGAAGGTGTTGGCATTCTATCTGTTCAATTTGGTGTCCACCAAGACACGTTCGATATTCCTGCAAGCCCCTTCAACTAGCAGAGATTTCGACTGCAGAAAGAGAAAAAAGATATTTCTTAGCGAGTACGGCGGATTTGGATGGTATGCCAATCGAGACTGCAATTCGATAATCGACCTAATCGAGGAATATACGCGAGATATTGTGCTCTCCGATCTGTTTAGTGGATATTGTTATACACAACTTTACGACGTATACAATGAAACAAACGGCTTACTTACATTCGATAGAGAACTAAAAATCGACCCAGCGCGACTTAGATCGATAAACGCAATTGATGGCCCTGAGAGCATTGCCTTTACAAATTAGATCTATTGGCCATAGCTTTCTCTTGAGCAGAAAATCCAAAATAGACTGTTGCAATAATGAGATTAATAGCAGTAGACGATGTCATGGAAAAATATGCTGTTTTCGCGCCTCGAATCAGGATCGCCGTGGCTCGTCAAGCGCTTGCGGCTCTGCGTATTCTCGCAGGGCTAGAGGCTTGAAAATATCATCTTTACAGATTCATCCTGCTCACTATAGATTTCTCATGAATAGAAAAGGCAAAGCAGATTTTTATAGCTTGGAGGAATCAGTATGATCGAAAAAGCATACCGGTTTACGCACACAGATGATTTCATTACGGAAAAGATTATCGACGACGAGCATGTGAACATAAATCACATAGTAGTTGCGCCAGGTGGATCTGTGCCAGTCCATGTCGCAAATTCCCATGTTCATCAGATCATCGTCAGAGGAACAATAAGTCTAAGACTAGAAGATGAGCCTGTCGTTCGCTACACTGCAGGGAGCATCGTTGCTATTCCATTCAACACGAAAATGGAGATCCGAAACGAAGGCAGCGATACATTGGAATTCTTCGTCGTAAAGGCTCCCAATCCGCGTTCCATGCCAGCAACGAAAAAAATCTAAACGACATCTATTTCAAATATGCTATTCATTTTCAAAGAGTGAGATGTATTTATCCATTCTTTTGCATCCAATGAAATCTCAATATTAAACAGGTCAAATACTGTACTATTATTCTTGAGCAGCTCGATTCATTGAGACATCATTTTTTTAGCCATCCATACTTCGATATTTTGTCATTCTCACCCTCAAAATACCGAGCTGTGAAGTTCGAAGACATCCTGATGCGTGACCAATCCTTGCATGAACACTGTATGAGCCCCTAAGAAATCTTGGAGAGAGAAAGGATAATAAGATGAGCCTCTTTCAAAAGTCCAAGAATATTCTGACATGAACTGTAGGAATAAGAAATAGGGACAGGATTTTGCAGGATAAATCATGAAGCCAGGATTAACAGGTACAAAAAGTAAGAAAAAGGGCTTTAAGTGAGCTTTTTACGAGGTACGAGCTTATAGCTCTCTTCGATGGGTCATGAGAGCTTCTATGGTTTAAGATATTCGTCTTTAGATGAGGCTATTCAAAATCCGGCCTCTGTCGAGAACAAACTGAAAGATAATCTTCGCATCATAGGCACTGTCCATAATAAATTGCGTTGACTGGTTTTTCTCGAGCACTGATTGCGGTCGAATCCCTAGCAACATTGTTTACTAGTTTCCCTTCATAGTAGTCCTTCACCATTTCCCCTAGGCTCTCTTCAAGAGAAGCATTGTCTGCTAAATAGCTCATATACCTAGAGAAACTTGCTGCACTAGGGATATTCTTAAATCCACAGATCTGACGTAGATTCGTATCACTTAAGAGTCGTGCCCTTAAGTCGCTTGTGGCGACTATCTTGAAATACCGCTTCGCTAAAGCTGCACGGAGAAAGGGAAGAACACTATAGGAAGGCCTTCCCATGTGCTGATTATCTTCAGGGAAGCTTTCAACAAATGGTTCAATCACTCGCAATAGAGAAAGAAAGCCCTTGTGTTCCACAGTAAGATAACTCTAAAATACCTATTGCAGATCGAAATCTAAGGGTAGTAGCAATTGCAATGAGCCAAGCACTTCTGGTATACTTTTCATTGCGAGGACTCCTTCCTTCTATCTTTAGTTTCCTAATTGATTCCATTATAAAAGGTTCGTCCCCGTTTTGCATTAGAAAATTACTTCACTCGAAGAGTTTTGAAAGAGCCTCATCTTATCAGATATTTAGCTTACTAAAAAATGGAATCTTTACCCGCTAACACGGCTCTTGAAGACACCAAATGAAGAAGGCTGCTCCTACGGGACAGCCTCTTTTTTATATTTGTTGCATTTATGAAGACATTAATCATTATTCGCATACTTTTAGAAAGAGCTTGCGAGATCTTCACATAGCGGATTATTAGCTTTTTGCAGAAGTCGAATCACGCAAGCTTTTTGCTTGGGTGGTAATTCGTTAAATCGGCTAGAAACCTTACAGCGCCATTCAGGTAGCCGGTGTAATAATTGAGCAAGTTCAATAGCTGTTCTCAGATCCTTTTCTTGTTTTACCATCGAGATTCGACGTTCACTTACAATTAGCTTATTGAAACAGAACCGTATGGGGTCAGGCAAATAAACATTATGTGCTCCAAACTTTACTTCAATAGTATCATACGTGAGCATATTTAAGAATCTGAGGCTCTGTGCTGTAATGCCAAGGCGATGAATCGGATATGCATGTTCATCTCCCTTGCCGCGATCAGGTATAAGAAATTCAACTTCTCCTTCTCGAGATACAAATTTCGTGCTCCCATCAAGGTTAAAGGATCGATGTAATCCAATTCTTTCAAAAATAGGCTCAAGAGGAATTGAAGAAGAAATTTTTGGAGGGCGGCTGAAAAGAAGATCTACATCAACGGTACGCAGCGCTGAGAGCTCTGGTGGATCATTGAAATAGATTCTTAAGCTGAGCCCATTTGTCAAGACCACTTTTAGGAAAAATTAAAGTGGATATCGACCTTCATGCTACATCCTCTAGCTCTCCAACGGAGAACTTACTTGCATAGATACTATCAGGTGTCTCATAGCTAAGTGACTCATGAAAGCGTTCTGAGTTGTAGAAATGAATATAGCGAGCAACTCCTTCCTTGAGTTCTCTCATACTCTGATAGTCCTTAAGATATATGTCTTCATACTTTAAGCTTCTCCAAAAGCGCTCTACATAGATATTGTCTAGCGCCCTATTCTTTCCATCCATGCTGATCTGTATATCATAGTCTTTTAGTATTGAGAGAAAAGCATCCGAACTAAATTGACTTCCTTGATCAGTATTGAAAATACATGGAATTCCATAGTTAAGAATCGCTTCCTCTAAGGCTGCTACACAAAACTCTGCATCCATCGTATTCGATACCCTAAAGGAGAGAATCTTCCTAGAATACACATCGATAATACTCACAAGATACACTGTACCGCTAGAAAGCCTTATATATGTGATATCCGATGCCCAGAGCTGATTCGGTAGCCATATAGTCTTGTCCTTTAGTAAATACGGATACTTTGCTGCTCCTCTCCTTGGCCTAGAGAGATTCTTC
>MWDY01000132.1 GCA_002070755.1 Spirochaetes bacterium ADurb.Bin110
CTTCCCGATATGCTATGATGATTTTAACATATAGAGCGAGCTTCAGCTATACAGGTTTAGCGCAGAAAAAGGCAGTTGATACAATTACATACATATCAGAAATAGTGTCTGGATCATTTTGTATCTTAATCTTCGATTATTCGACTTTGTTTATTGTTTATAGCAGGATAAAAGGCTAAGCCAGCAAGGATCTAGCCAGCCTCCTTGACTTTTTTGAAGCAAATTTGGTAATTTAATTTGAGTAGAGGATATAAGAATGCTGTTCGAACAGGTTAGATCTGCGATTGAAGATGTACGGCCGTCCCTCAGAGCGGATGGAGGAGATATAGAACTTGTATCTGTAAGCGACGATGGTGTGGTTAAAGTAAGACTCACAGGAGCGTGCGGTGCATGTCCTTATTCCATGATGACCCTTAAGCAAGGCATTGAGGCGTACCTCAAGAAAGCAGTACCACAGGTAAAAGAAGTAAAACAAGCCTAAGAAGATAATTCTCGCCTGATGTAAGGGAATGCCTTGCAAGCTAATTGTCTATTTCTTGTCTAGATTAAATCTATTTTTTAAGCCAGGCTTATTGCAATTTTTAAGGTCTTTCAGCAAATCCCATTGCTTTTGATATTCCATTAGCTGCTTTGACTACGAATGAAGCTACTTTTTCCGCCTCCAATTCGGGTCGAATTTCCAAAAGCCAGGATGTGCTGATGGAGGCTATGATTTGACCGCGATAATCACGGATAGGAGCTGCGACACAGTTTACTCCGGGCTCTGCTTCCTCATTGTCGTGAGTCCATCCTCTAACTTTACAGATATGAATATCTTTTATGAGAGATTCTACATCAATATGTGTGTTTGGACCATATTTTTGCAATACATTACCAGGAAGAAGATTGCGAATTTCTTCATCATCCATGTCTAATATGAGAGCCTTCCCTAGAGATGTGCAATAGATAGGCCTTTGTTCTCCTATGATTGCATATTTCCTAAGACTTGTGAACTGATCTTCTTTGTCCATATAAACCATCATATTCCCCTGACGACGTGCAAGAAATACGATCGTTCCCAATGAGGATGCGAGTTCTCGCATGAAAGGAGCAGATTCCGTCTTGAGTTCTAGACTATTCAGATAGTTGCTAGAGAGCTCGATAAAACCTGGCCCCAATCGATAACAGTTATTATCTGAGCCTTTTCGCACATAATCGCGCTGAAGAAGAACGGCGAGCAAACGAAAAGTTGTACTGCGAGGAAGATCCGACTCTGCAGAAATCTCTGCAAGAGTAAGACCAATTGGCTCGCGCGCAAGGATTTCGAGTATATCGAAGGCGCGATCGAGAGACTGTACCTTCATATCGGCCATAGGGCCTCCTTTATTCCTATTTTAACCATAAAGATTTATTTTAGTATTGACAAGATAGAAAAGCAAGCTATTATATGGAATAGGGTTCCATATTGTGGAATCGTTTTTACTAATTATCTTTAGGCACAATGCCAAATATTGGCATCAAAACCTAAAAATCATGTACCAATAATTTATCATACAAGGAGCAAAGATGGAAATTCGAGAAGCGATTAATTCTGAGTTTGCAAAAAAAATGGGGACAGAGGATTTGCGCAAGGCTTTTTTGGTGGAGAAAGTCTTTATTGTTGGAGACATGACAGCCATCTATAGTCATGTAGATAGGATGATAATTGGAGGTATTGTTCCAACCTCCGTCCCTATCGCGCTACCAGTGAGCAAAGAATTGGGGACAGAGTTTTTTCTAGAACGGCGAGAGATGGGAATTATCAATATCGGAGGAGAAGGATCTATCGAGGTAGATGGCAACACCTATGATGTTGGACAACGAGATGCTTTATATATCTCGATGGGTTCAAAATATGTAATATTTTCAAGCAAGAATCCAAAAGAGCCGGCAAAATTCTATTTCAATAGCGCACCCGCTCATAGAGCATGCAAAACAAGGCTTATCACTTTTGATCAAGCTAACCATGTGGCGCTGGGTAGTGATGCGGAGTGCAATAAAAGAGTGATCAATCAATATATTCATCCGACAGTTCTCGAAACATGCCAGCTTGTAATGGGAATGACGACTTTTTCGGAAGGGAGTGTCTGGAACACAATGCCGGCACACACACATGAGAGGCGAATGGAGGCATATCTATATTTTGATATGCCAGATGACAGAGTAGTATTTCATTTGATGGGCAAACCGCAGGAAACGCGCCATATTGTAGTACGAAACGAGCAGGCCATAATCAGTCCGAGCTGGTCGATTCATTCAGGAGTAGGAACTGGGAAATATACCTTTATTTGGGGCATGGCCGGGGAAAACCAGACTTTTGATGATATGGATAATGTCAATATGACTGATCTACGTTGAACTGATCTATATTGAAAGGAGAAAAGATATGATTTTGGATAAATTTAAGCTCGATGGCAAAGTAGCGATTGTAACCGGGAGTTCGACTGGCCTCGGACAAGGAATGAGCATTGCACTTTCAGAAGCTGGAGCAGACGTTGTAGGGGTAGATTACGTACCATCAAAGGAGACAGCTAGTTTCATAGAGGCACAAGGGAACAAATACCTAGAGATTGTAGCAAACCTTCTGACAATAGAGCCAATTCAGGGCATCTTAGATAAGACCATAAGCACTTTTGGACGAGTGGATATTTTGGTCAACAATGCTGGAATTATTAGGCGAGAAGATGCAATTAATTTTAAGGAGAAAGATTGGGACGATGTCATGGACCTGAATGCCAAGACAGTATTCTTCTTTAGTCAGGCAGTGGCGCGAAAATATATCGAACAAGGGACGGGAGGAAAGATCATCAATATTGCATCAATGCTTTCATTCCAGGGAGGAATAAGGGTGCCTTCTTATACAGCATCGAAAAGTGCCGTGATGGGTCTGACAAGATTATTAGCAAATGAATGGGCAAAATATAAGATCAATGTGAATGCAATTGCTCCAGGCTATATGGCAACTAACAATACAGCGGAGCTGAGAGCAGATAGAGAGCGTTCAGAGGAGATCCTGGGTCGCATACCAGCGGGTCGATGGGGTACGCCTGAAGATGTGAAAGGCGCTGCTGTCTTTTTAGCATCATCAGCAAGCGATTATGTTAATGGGTATACTGTCGCTGTCGATGGCGGTTGGCTGGCTAGATAACAGTAATAACAAGTTCATGTGGGGATTAGAGGGACGGAGGATTAATACAGCCTAGATGTGAGGGTTGCAGATTTAAATAGTCTGACATATGGGCACTATAGGTAGTTTTTACTTAGAAGACGGAAGGGTTATGGTCCTATGGCTCTGCATAGCTCTAGGGACGGAGGTTTATTGAATAATTAACAAAAGCGATTGTTTATTTATTCAGAATTCCCTATATAAGGAGTAAGAAAATGATTGTCAGCATGCTTTCAGAATTATCTAGATATCGAGGACTTAGTAAAAATCTAGATATCGCTTTTGATTGGCTCCATAAGGGACTTTGGCGTCAGCTTTCAACAGGGAAGTATTCTATTGAGGGCGATGTTGTCTTTGCGCTCATTCAAGAATATACAGCTAAAGAACATTCAGAGTGCAGATTTGAATCTCATCGAGAATATATAGACATTCAAATGATGATTTCTGGAAAAGAAATCATTGAGGTGCTGCCAGTAAATGCACTCAAAGTCATTGAGCCTTACAAGCCTGATATAGAATTTTATGCTTTACCAACAGATAGAAATGCTAATGTTTTGGCGATGAATGCTGAGCAACTTGCAATTTTTTTCCCCGAGGATGCCCATCGGCCATGTATGAAAGCGGGAGCATTGGCGGAATCGGTGAGAAAAGTTGTGGTAAAAGTAGCTATATAAGTATTAAAGTTAAAAGAATGGATATCATATTTATTTCAATCAGGAATTGAAGAACGGATCGGAAAGATTTTATCTGGCTGGAATTTTGATTGGAAATTGCTAACTAAGGAAATCAGATAAATTGTGTATTGGATATCGGAGAAAATAGGAGACGGAGGATTTTCCAAAAGAAACAATTAGGACTGAAAAAATACCATGTTAACGTGGATTTTGTCGGCTCTAGCTAAAGGAGAGACTTGACTTTAGCTATGTGGACTAGAACATAACATAGATTTTTAAGGATTATGCAATGGTAAAAAAAGAGGAAATAGGAGAACTATTTTATAGAAATGGTCTTATCCCTGTAATAAAGATTGATTCTGCGGATACAGCTGATGGTCTTGCTACAGCACTTCGTAGAGGTGGGTTGTCTGTTGCTGAGATTACTTTTAGGACAAAGGCTGCACCTAAAGTAATTGAGAGATTTGCATCATGCTATGAGGATATTTTGATTGGCGCTGGAACGGTGACGAAAAAAGATGAAGTAGATGCAGCTATTTCGGCAGGAGCACAATTTATTGTCTCTCCAGGTTTTAACCCATCAATATGTGAATACTGTTTGGGAAAAGATGTTCCTATTTTCCCAGGGGTAAACAACCCTTCGCTTATAGAGCAAGCTATGGCTATGGGCCTTAACATTTTGAAATTTTTTCCTGCAGAGGTCTCTGGTGGCGCTAAGGCTCTTAATGCATTCAGGTCAGTGTATCAGCAGGTGTCATTCATCCCTACAGGAGGAATTCAGGAAAACAACATTAATGAATACCTTTCTTTGAAGAATGTGTTGGCTTGCGGTGGCTCATGGATTGTCTCAGCAGACCTTCTTGAAGCAGGAAAATTTGATGAAATTGAGAGACTTGTAAAATCTGCACGACGAGCGATGATAGGATTCCTGCCAATTGTGCAGGAGGGCATAGATGAGGAGAACCAGAGCAGATCAATGAGGGACGGAGGTTGTATTGAAGTCAAAACCCCATCGATCAAAAGAACATTGGCTATGCTTTCTTATTTTAAAGCTTATGTTATTCCTGGTTCCGAGATCGAAAATAAACAGGGTTTACTTGAGGTGAGCGTGGGTATTCCAGGATTACATGCTCAAATTCATCTTGTTGAATAGGGAGGAGAATTGGAATGAGCATAGCAACATTTGGGGAGATTATGCTTAGGTTAAAATCTCCTGGACAGGAAAGATTACTTCAGTCGCCTTTTTTTGAAGCAACTTTTGGCGGAAGTGAAGCGAATGTGGCTGTTGCTCTCTCAAGATTGGGCATTCCAGCGCGCTTTATTAGTATTTTGCCAGACAATCCAATTGGAAGAGAATGCATGAGAGAGCTTCGATCGCATGGTGTTGATGTTTCATGCCTAAAATTTAAGAAGGGGAGGCTGGGAATATATTTTTTCGAGAATGGAGCCAATCAGCGTCCAAGTAATGTCATTTATGATAGGGAAAACTCAGCAATTTCAAGAATTACTGAAGAGGACATCGACTGGGATGCTTCATTTAAAGATATGCAATGGTTTCATATATCAGGAATTACACCTGCTCTTTCTCAAAATTGCGCTGATGAAACGATTAAAGCTGTTCGTACTGCTAAAGACAAGGGATTGACTGTATCTTTTGATTTGAATTATAGAGCCAAATTATGGAACTATGGAGCGGAAGCATATAGTGTGATGTCAAAAATTGCGCGATATGCAGATATTCTTATAGGGAATGAAGAAGACTATCAAAAATCATTAGGTATTAAGGGCCCTTCAGCTATTGGAGCTCAACAGCTTGATCTCGATGCATATCAAGCGATGTGTGAGATTGCTTTAAAGCAATACCCAAACGCAAAGATAGCAGCAGTGACTCTTCGAGAGAGTTTCTCAGCCGATAATAATGATTGGTCAGGGATGATCGTCAGTGAGGGACGGAGGTTTGTATCGCGTAAATATCATATATCCGATATTGTGGATAGAGTTGGGGCTGGAGATAGTTTTGTCGCCGGTCTAATATATGGATTGATTACGAAGAAGGACTATCAGGCAGCCCTTGAATATGCTGCTGCGCTTTCCTGCTTAAAGCATTCTATTTCTGGCGATTTTGCTCTTATTGAAAAGGGAGAGATTGAGAAGCTCTTAGGAGGAGATGCCTCTGGTAGAGTACAACGTTAGACTGCTTTTAATTTGCCTTCACTTTAATTATTGGAAGGACGAGGATGGGTCTTCATGGCTTATTAGCGGCGCCATAAGGAATAACATCTTCACTTATATTCTCATCCTTTGGCTGATTTGAAGAGACTCTACTACTACCTGTACTTTCTAACTTTTTCTTGATAAGACGAGCCACAACATCACGATTATCCAAAAGAGAGCTCAAGGATCTATCGTGATGCAGCAAGCTAATTACCTGCGCAAAAAGGCCAGTGACGTCACTCTGGATATACCACTCTTTTTTAAGCAATTCATTATGATATATGGCATTTGTTCCTATTACTCTATAAAATAATCCTTCCTTGTAAGCAGCGTCAAATTCATCAATTGCATTTGCTGAAAAAATTGGAAGGCTAACTGCACATATAACTTTGCTGGCGCCAAGTTCTTTTAGATATCTCATTGCCTTAATAAGAGTTCCGCCGGTGCCGATCATGTCATCTGCCATAAAGACAACTTTATTCGAGACATTACCGAGTAATCGCATTTCACTGATATTGGTTTCTGCTGCACTTTTAGTGATTTTTGAATAGTCTCTTTCTTTGTAAAGTAAAGCTAAGGGCTTTTGTAAAGCATTTGCATAGAATTTATTTCGATCGACTGCACCTGTATCTGGGGCAAGTACTACTATATCTTCTTTTGCTATATCAATAATCGACGTCAGCTTTTCGATGATCTGAAAAGAAGCATGCAAGTTCTCCATTCGGAGCCGGTCAAATGCATTCTCAATTTCCTTTGAGTGAATATCAAGAGTGATGATTCTATCAACACCAAGGCTTTCCAGCATCTTGCCTATGCGAGCTGCAGTTAATCCCTCTCTTCCCTTTTTCTTATGTTGTCGCGAATAGGGATATATTGGTAGCACAAGACTTATTTCTGCAGCTCCAGCTTGCATGGCAGCGTCAATAGCTACAAAAAGGTTAAAAATATGATCATTTACTGAAAGGACTTTTTGAATAGTGCCATCATTAAATGAGACAGGTTGATGATTTTCTACATCCTGAAAGATATAAATACTTCTTCCCCTGATAGATTCAAGGATTTCTGTTTTTATCTCGCCATTTGCAAAAAAAGTATGTCTTACATCGATCTTGAATTTGGGTGGTCGATAACGTTCTTTATCTCCTGGCAAAAAAAGCATGCCAGTGTTACAGTCATTTGCAAAGTTGATCTTTCTAATAACCAGATCAGGAGTGATATGATATCTTCCTGCAATAGCTTGAGCTTTTCTCATGAATCGATGCTTATAGATTCCAGAGAGCTTTCGTATAACCTGATTTGCGAACGCCTCTGCTCCTGGGCAAGCAATAATACCTAGATGGGTTGGATCTGAATAACTCATGCAAAGCCTTCCGTATTTGAATTCAACAAATTGGTGCGGATGAGAAACAAGAGAAATCTTAATTAGTATAGCCCAAAATTACCCAAATGAATAGAATCTTTCAAAAGAGAATTTGGGAGCGATTTGTTTATATATAGAAAAGGGAATCTTTAATATAGAATGGCTGCTCTTAATAGAGGGACGGAGGTAACAATTGTAATTCAATAATTCCATAATATTCCAGATTATGGATTGTCATGGTTTTCTATAAATTATTCGATGAAAACTTCATTCGAATTTATGAGTTGAAATAAAGTCTGATAA
>MWDY01000133.1 GCA_002070755.1 Spirochaetes bacterium ADurb.Bin110
TGGGCGCTTGGCTCAGTTGGTCAGAGCGGCTGGTTTACACCCAGTAGGTCGGCGGTTCAAATCCGTCAGCGCCCAAAGTTCTTGTTGATTCGGCTTTTAGTACCCTAATAATTGCGAATACGGCCTTGGCTCAAGAGCGCTTCTTGAGATTCCGCATTGATCGATTACATTATATAGACGCGTTTTGGCCTTTTCTTGTTCATCTCCTGCAACTTTATTATCGCTAATGTATTCGACTTCAAGAAACAGACCGAGAGAGGATACTTCGACGACCTCGGCAACCAAGCCTGTTCCATCCTCCCAACGGCTGCCTTTCTTTTGCTTTTGGTAGATTAAATGTGCATGCATTTTTTCTATGAAGGCCTTGAAAGCGGGTTCACCATCAATGCGAAACTCGAATTCATGGTTGACTTCTACATTTCCATCGAAGGTCTTCTCTTTAAATGTAATAGTAGTGCTATCCAATTCATGACGAACGCGGAACCGAAAACCTCCAGAATCTCCTGAGTTTGTATTCGAAACTTCCCAATACTCGTCTAGTTTATTTATGGTTCCCATATAGTGCATAAAACTTGAAAGGCGAGATTCAACCTCCTCTCTTCGCTGAATCCGAGCCTTAAGCTCTATTTCCATGTTGTGGGCATATTCTGGAGTCTGCATTATTGCCCTATCCCTCTTGCTTCATAGACATATCCAGCAACGATGGATCATAATCCTCTGGCGGTACGTAGCCTAAAAGCTCGATGCATGTTGCAGCCAAGCTAGAGATTCCCAGACCATTTTTCAATTCTTTTTTGTACTCACCCTGATATTGCGGGTCGTAGATCACACAAGGAACAGGATTGAGCGAATGACTTGTCTTTGCTTTTGGCTTGCCATTGGAGTCCAAAATGACCCTCCCTGTTTTCTTGTCGTGCTCATACATATCATCAGAATTTCCATGGTCGGCTGTAATAACAAGAATGCCTTTCGCTTTTTCCACGGCCTCTCGTATTCTGCCTAGCTGTATATCCATTCCTTCCAGGCCACATACTACAGCTTGGAAGACTCCTGTATGGCCTACCATATCGCCATTTGGAAAATTGAGGCGAATAAAGCTATATGGGCCTTTTTCGATAGCATTTACGACATAATCTGCTATTTCAGCGCATTTCATCCATGGCCTCTGCTCGAATGGCACGCGATCGCTTGGTATTTCGATATAGTCTTCGAGTTCTTCCGAAAATTTTCCAGACCTATTGCCATTGAAAAAATAAGTTACATGGCCATATTTCTGTGTCTCTGAGATGGCAAGTGTCTTTAGGCCCGTGGAAGCTAGGTATTCCCCGAGCGTTCTATCGATTGCGGGCGGTGACACCAGGAAATTGGCAGGAACTTTTAGATCTCCATCGTACTGCATCATGCCTGCATAATATACCTTTGGCCATCTGACTCTATCAAATTTGTCGAAATTGTCCTGTTCGAAGGCTGCTGTAATCTCGAGCGCTCTGTCACCTCTGAAATTGAAGAATATTACCGAATCTCCGTCTTCTATTGTGCCAATGGGTTTACCATTTTCAGCGATGACAAATTCAGGAATATCCTGGTCGATAATGCCTGGAATCTCCTTTCGATAAGTCAGAATTGCGTCTTCCGCACTGGCGAATTGCCTTCCGATGCCTCTAACATGGCAATCCCAACCGCGCTTGACAATCTGCCAATTGGCACCATAACGATCCATCGTTATATATTGCCTTCCGCCTCCAGAAGCAATGCGATAATCTGCTCCTTGATTCCGAAATTTCTCAAGAAAATCTTCAAAAGGAAGCACATATTCAAGAGCGCTCTGGCTTCCAACATCCCGCCCATCGAGCAAGATATGTATTCGCGCTCGCTTGACACCTTCTTTTTGTGCTTGAACGAGCATGGCTTTTAGATGATCGATGTGCGAGTGGATATTTCCATCTGAGAAAAGGCCAATAAAGTGCAGAGTCCCTCCAGTAGCTTTTATATTGGCAATAAGCTCTTTCCAGACTCTTCCTTCAAATATTGCTCCAGATTCAATCGAAATATTGACAAGCTGCGCACCTTGCGCAAAAACTCGACCGCAACCTATAGCATTGTGACCTACTTCCGAGTTTCCCATATCATCATCGGAGGGAAGGCCTACGGCAGTTCCATGAGCCTTAAGCTGCGTTGTTGGGCAGCTAGCCTCAAGCTCTCTAAAATGCTCCATATCTGCTGCAAGCACTGCATCGCCTTCTTTGTAAGCGCCATAACCGACGCCATCCATTATCATAAGAACTAATGGCCCCGGTCTGCCTTTCCAATTCGCATTTATTTTTAATGGTTCAAGCATAAATTGTTCCCTCTTTTATAATTGGCTAGCTTCAACTGAGTTTGGAGTTGCTTTGCCCAATGGGCTTCTTATACATCTATTCCCCAAAATACTCGATAAGTGTATCTATACCGATATCTGTCACTTTCTCTTCATAATTCAAAGATGGCAAGCCTATTACCGAAAATGCGCGAACAGGTACTGCTCCACAGCGCTTTATCATTTCGCAGGTCGCGTTAATAGTGCCCCCTGTAGCGATAAGGTCATCGATTATCAGAAAGCGGGCACCTGGTTTGATGTCTTCGATATGCATTTCTAGCACGGCAGTTCCATATTCCAACTCATAAGAACAGGATATGGTCTTTCCTGGCAATTTGCCTTTTTTCCTAACTAGAAGCAGAGGGATATTCCGCCTATAACAGAATGGCGCTGCAAATACAAAACCTCGCGATTCTATGGCGGCCACTGCATCGAATTCTGTCTCTCCGTATAGTTCAAGCATTGAATCGATGCAGTATTGAAATGCTTTAGGGTTAGCAAGGATGCTAGTTATATCATAGAACAATATACCTGGTTTAGGGAAATCTGGAATCTTACGGATCGCATCATCGAGGTTAAATTCTTGATAATCGCATCTGACATCGCTGCCGTTCGCCATATTTTTGCCTCTCTTACCAATGGAAATTATGGCGCGACCTTATAGAAAGGTGGCGCTGCAGTATACAGAATACAGTGCTTTTTGTATATCACTCTATGATAACGCTCAAGAAACCGAGCAAGATGCTTGCTCCTGAAGCGATACCAATTCTCGTCCATACCTCGCTGTTTGTCAAAGCAGCACTATACTGGGTATTGAATGGCCAAGGCGCGTAGGCCGTTTCGAAATCATGTGATATAAAACGGACCAAATCGAAAGCAAAATTAGTATAGAAATAGCTAAAAGGAAAAAGTCCGAGAGAGATCACAAAGCCGCGCCTAAATGCACCTTCTTTAGCCTCACTATAAGAAAAGCTTGGTAGAGTCACTTTTGGCATTTCAGGCATTTCTTGGGCATTCTGTTCTTCTTTTGCTACAATTTCGGAGTCCGAATTTCCTTCCTGAGCAAGTACGGGAAGACAATAAACTAAAAGGCTTGCGCAAATAAAAACAACGAGCAAAATAAAGCAACGCTTGTTCATTTATGCCTTCCTCTCACCAAAGATAGCAGTGCCTATCCTTACAAGTGTAGAACCTTCCTCTATTGCGATTTCAAAATCATTGCTCATGCCCATAGAAAGCTCGCCGAATCCTGGAAAATCAAAGCTGCTCTTTACTCTGTCTCTTGCTGCGGCGAGCATCTTGAAAGATCGACGTATCAATGCGATATCCTGCGTAAAAGGCGCCATGGTCATTAGACCGCAGAGCAAGGCTTTTCTCATCCCTTGATGATCTGATTGAAGAAATTCCGCATAAACCTCGCATCCTCGTAGCAGCTCATCGATATTAGGGAAGCCAGCTTTGGAAATCTCTCCTGTATGCAGCTCTAAATAGAGCTTTATAGGTTTTTTGGAGGTCTTGAGTCTTGTAAGGATAGCCTCTAACGTTTCTGTATTGTCTATTCCCTGAATTCCATCGAAGATTGTCAAAGCTTTATTGATTTTGTTCTTTTGAACTGTACCAATCATATGCAAGCAAGCGCCTTCCAGATCTGGTCCTAAATGAGGATATTTCGCCAATGCTTCCTGTACTCTATTTTCTCCGAAAAGCCTAATGCCTGCTAAGTAGGCTTGTCGAATCACATCAATAGGCTGGAATTTGGTCACAGCCATGAGTTCAATATCATCGGAAGATCTTCCAGCCTTCTCTGCTGCGCGACTTATTCGTTCTTTTACAATAGCTACATTATCGGCAATGATCGTTCGATTATTCGACATACCCAAAATCCTATCAGCGAACAGAAACCTGAGCAAGCTTTCCTAGTATGTGGTTATGGATATTCGCATAGTAGTCTGATTCCCTGCAAAATCCTTTACTTGAAGCAGAAAATCGTGTTTACCCCTGAGAATCATGAATTGACCAGCATTGTAGGAACAATCTTCTCCTATCGCCCCTTGTGATGGGGGTGGATTGCCCAGAAATGATATTCCCCCTTCACTTGCGCCTGCAGCAATGAATGAAGCATCGATGACAGTTTTCCCATCAAGAATGGCCTCTACGCAATAGGGAGCAGAATAGTAATGTGAATTGCGGATGATGATATCTCGCGCATCGACAAACAATGAATAAGCACCTTGAGGACAGGCAATTCGTTTATCTTTTTTATTTGCTTCTATTATATCAAATAATATCTTGTTATCTGTGCCTGACTTAATCAGTCTTACGCTGCGCATGATAGGGGATGTGTTGTCCTCGATCCAAGGAGCAAGAAAAATCGTATTCATCCATAGTTCGTTCTTTGCATCGAAAAGCCGCAAACCAAAATTCTTTGAAGGATACACGCCCGAGCCGACTCCCCCAGAGAGCTTTTCTCCTTTTTTAACAGCTGAACTCTTCTGCATTTCTTTCGATGATCTAGAAGAGGATTCTATGACCTGAAAAGAATCTAACCCAGAAGTCATACTCACAAATTTATCAGGATGAATAATAGCCAAGGCTCCTCCCAATGGAAAGGAGAAGACCGTCGGCAAATTCGCTTCAACTTGTGAATAAAAGACAGTGCCGCTTGAAGGTGCTTCAAGCGTTGTATCTGCTGATATCAACTGTACATCGCTTCTTGGAACCATGCCATAGGATCTTTCTTTTTCATTGTGTTCTACGGATATTCCTAATTTAACTTGATCGGAAAGGATTGTCCCAAACCCTGATATATCAAGAACTTTAGGTATCTGAAAGTCCAATGCGCTAAGAAAGGTTGTAAGCCATAAATAAGCTATTAAGAAACAATATTTACCCTTCATGGCTGCCATCCCTTTAATAGCTCCACGCCATCTTTATATACGAAACCGATTACTTCTTCATCGCTAATTGCCCCAAGAGCTCCATGTGCAATATGTACTAGAAGACCATGATTAAGTATGAGAACATCAGATTTTGCCGTGTCTTCTAAACCGCTTCTCAGGATCGCAACAAGCGAGTATCCTAAAGGTCCAAGCACGAAATACCTAACATCAGTCTGATTTTCTGATAGATCTCCTCCTAGCATTTCTGCTTCAAGAATCTTATAATATTTATTCTTTATATTATAATATATTAACAGATCACCGAAGCTCATTATTGCATGTGAATTATCCTGAGCTATTGCCATGGTCGCTTGGAAAGTTGTATTCACCATCAATGAAGATTCGGATAGCTTCGCAAATGAATTATCTTCAAACCTGTAGGTCTCAATTTTTTTGGGTGAAATACCTCTAAGAATTATGAGGTATTTGCTATCCTTAGATAAGGCTAGACCATAGATTGTCTGAGACTCTTGAAAACTAGCTTGTATTGAAAGGACAGCGCATCCATTTCGATCAAAAACACTTATCGATCCGTCAAGTGTTCCAATAGCGAGGAACGAAGAAGACGCATCGATTGCCGTGACTGGCATCGGGAATTCTTTTTCCCACAAGATGAATCCCGTTTCATCGATTAGCGCTATACCCATTTGGTCAGCCCGAAGCAGTACTCTCCATGAAGCCTTAAACCATGGATAAGCATATGCTTGAAGAGACCGCTTCCTGCCATTGATGTCATATAGTTGCAGATCGGTAGCAAGGCGACCGTATGTAATCCATCCCAATTTGTCGATTGCTGCTCTCTCCTTGAAAGGATGAACATAGAGCTTATTTTTGGATAGGTCGGCATACCCCAAGAAAGAGTCACCAATAAAGGGCATAATCTGATCGGTTCTTGCCATAGGAATTCTGGACAAGTCCAGAGCCTCGGAAAAAGTCAAAAAAACGCTGGATGCAATCTCTCTCTCTGGCAAAGTACTTCGTACTGAAAAGAGCGAAAAAATAATTGCAGCTATACCAAGAATAAGGCCATAAAATCGCCTTCTCATTGTATTTTATGGTGCATAACTGAAGTCTTTGAGTCAATACCGCATGGCGCATTTCAATTTCTTTCATTTCAGGATATACTATCAAAAAGGGATTTGAACTTATATGAAAGTGGAATATACTTCTCTATTCAAGCAAGCTCTCAAGGCCTGTGAACAGAGTTATGCGCCTTATTCTAAGTTTAGAGTCGGCGCGGCATTGCTCTGCGAAGATGGTAGCATCATTACTGGTATAAATGTCGAAAACCGTAGCTTTGGCTTGACAATCTGCGCAGAGCGCAATGCAATGGCCGCGGCCATCGCTGCTGGCAAGAGGAAATTCAAAGCACTGGTCATAGCAACACCTGACGCAGATTACCCCGTCAGCCCTTGCGGAGCATGTCGGCAAGTGATATCTGAGTTCATGCCTCCCTCCGCCCCGGTAATTTTCGGCAATAGCGAAGATTCATATATA
>MWDY01000134.1 GCA_002070755.1 Spirochaetes bacterium ADurb.Bin110
GGCAAAAACAGAGCAGCGCTATAGCCACTGTCATGTAAGCAATCAGATTGAGTCCCTTCTGCTTGCTTTTTTCAAATAGAAGGTAAACCAGGCCAATAATAGATTCCACAATTGCTATAATTGGTACCGCTAGACCGAGTGCCCATCGTTGACCATCGGATATGTATCCAATTGTTACAAACAATAGGGGCGGCCCAAGAACGCTCACTAAGATGCGAAGCACAGTTCTCTTTTTCAAAATAAGAAATGCTGTCAACTCCACCCATAAGAACAAAATCGAGACAACAGGATAGAGAGACCACGAGAATCGCCTCGATTCGAAAAGATCGATAGCTCCAAGCACCAATATGGCGATAGCCAACGCTACCGAAAGCACTTCCCAGACGGTCGTCCGCTTTTCCGCGGAGCAGATTTCTTCTTTGGAACTTGTCCGGTCGTCTATCGAGTCGGAAACTAGATTTTTCTCTTCGCAAGCCTTTGGGTTTAAGGCTCCGCAAAGCGGGCATCGTTTGGAATCGCCTATTTCGACCCCACAATCAGGGCAATACGACATGATTTACCCCCGTTCTTGCCTTCAATCTCCTTAAATTTCATTGTCAGATCGACACGAAACGCTGACATTTAATCCGATACTTCGCAATCGTCTAAAGAATAGCTGTTCGAGGTCGCGCGATTGCGATAAGCTTCCAAAATTGATAACGAGGTCGTTATTCCAGCTCAGCATTGAGGCATTTGTCATGGTAGCCATGCTTGGAGCGGGTACAAATCCAAAGCTCAATATGTGAGAAGCAAAAGCTGGGGGCATTTTTAGTTGGCCTATGTTGGAAATGAAACCAGAAAGCATGCTCTCGCCAAATTTCGAGAAAAAGACTTTAGCAAAAAAATCTTTGACTCTAAGAGGAACCAATCGGACAGCTAGATTTCTCGCACTTCCGGCATTACGGCACAAGTGTCTTGCTATGCTCATTCGATCATATTCGAGCTTCATCTGATAATGAGTCCGCGATACCAGCTCATCGAAATCTCTCATACCTAGCCGCATGTCTTCGCTAATAAGCACAAAAAGAGAAAAATTGCGAAAGGTACACGAAGGAAAAAGCTGTCGCAGATTGATGGGTATCTCTACTGAGATATAGGGCTCACGAGGATGTGGCTTAGTTGCGTGCCATAAATGCTGCAAGGCATCGAGATAGACAGCCGTCATGAGTTCAGTCAGGCTGACATTTCTCCGATGAGCCTCTGCGATAACTTCGCTGGTCAGCAACTTCCCCGATATTACACGATACTGGCCTTTGGGCAAGCAGGTTTTACTCAAATGAAAAGCATGCGGTCTTAAGTCCGGAAATGGTAATCCATTGGGAAAATATCGCTGATAAGCATCTTCGAATTCTTCGCTTGTCGCCGAGCCGCTCATATCGCCAAAGGAGACAATTATGTCTCTCCACTCGCCTTTCCCTAGTTGTACGCCAGGATCGACACCCTTCAACATAAGATAATTCGCAAGGAGAGACTTAAAAAAAGCTATGCCTCCCGTGCCATCGGTCAAGGCATGCGAGAACTCGCCCGAGATTCTGTGCTGCTCCCAAAGAATGCGAAACATGGGTGTTCCGCGGCGATTTATGTTCCATTTTTGACAGGGAAAACGCAAATCTAGAAAAAGCGATGGCATTGTTTTGCATGGCTCGAAATAGTACCAGAAAAATCCTCTACGGAGCGTTACATTGAAATAGGGCATTCGATTGACCGTAATTGCAAGGGCCTTTTTCAAGTTCTCAGCCTCAATAGGTTCATCGAGCTCGGCTTCCAGCCTGAAAAGGCCAGTACTTACGTTGTCGGTTACCGCTGGCATGATTGTTGCGGCATTATCCAATGCATACCATTCGCCAGCATTGTCTTCGCGCCGAGTATGGACGAATCTATGGTCTATGGTATTTTGGCCATATCTGTTCATGTCTTAATTATAGAAATGTCATTAATGGCATTGCAAGGACAAGAATTATAATGACAACCATTGCCGGAAGAAAATTGCCGGTTTTGAAGCTCTTAATCTCTAAGAGCCCTAAAGCTATCATTATAACGAGTGCTCCTCCGATAGCCGTGAGTTCGCTCAACATTAGGTCACTGACATAAGGTTTTATGTACTCGGACAGCAAAGTAAGGGCCCCTTGATACACGAGAACGGACAGGGCTGCAAATGCCACTCCGATGCCCATTGCACCCGCGAATATTATCGAGACAAAGCCATCGAGCACGCTCTTTGTCAATAGAAGCGAATAATCCCCTACGGTTCCAGCGTTAAAAGAACCCAATATGGCCATGGCTCCTGCACAGAATAAAACCGAAGCATTGAGAAAACCTGCAGCAAAGGTGTCTTCTGACTTGCGCGCGAATCGTCTCTTGAGACTCTCTCCAAGCCTCTCTATTGCACCTTCGAGGTCTAGCATGGTACCCAAGAGCCCCCCTGCCATCAACGCAAGTGCAAAAGAAAGAATATGGCTGGTCTTTAGCACCATTTGAATACCAATTGTAAGCGATGTAAGCCCTGCCGCAGTAAATACGACCTTTCGATACTCCTCTTTTATACCTTTTCGTATAAGAATACCAATGATCGAACCCAGAATAATGGCCGCTGCATTGATTAATGTTGCAATCATGCTTGTCTTGACCTCGTTCAGCGAGTATAGCATAATTGCGACTTGTGAGGAAATTACATGCATAGATCTCTTTTACGCTATGTAGCCTTATTTGCCCTCTCATTTGTCGGGCTTCTGGTGTTTTCCTGTGCCTCTTCGCCTACGCCAGTTCCTGAAGATGCAAGCGCTCAGAAGATCATCCAGCTAGCCCAGGAACGATATGATGTCTATGATCTAAATGGTGCTAAGTATTATTATCAAGTACTACTGGAGAGATATGGCAGCGATCCTAACTACATGCTCAATGCAAAATATGAGATAGCCTTTATTGAATACAAACAAGGCAATAAGGATAAGGCGATCGCTGGCTTTAGGGAAGTAATTGAACGCTATAATGAGCCCGATGCATCGAGTTTATCCCCCACATGGAAAGTACTTTCCGAGATGATGATCGAAAAGCTAGAGAGCAATAAGAATACCAATTCCTAAATGCTCTAGGCCGCGCTTTTCAATTTCAAGAAGCCTATTATAAGTCCTCAAGCTTCCTCGGCTAAAGACTGCGCAATTCCGAGCCATTCTTCATTGAGAGCTTCGGTTTCTCGATCGAGGACTTCCAACTCGGTCAGAATGCGCCGCGTTTTTTCTCCATTTATGTAATTTCGAGGCTGAGCCAATTCTCCCTGAAGCCTTTCTTTTTCTGTCTGAATCTCTTCAATGCGAGTGGAAATCTCTTCTTCCCGTCGTTTAAGCTTGCGTAATCGAGCTCTGCGCGCTTTTTCTTCTTCCCAATCCCTGTTTGGAATTGAAGTCTGGTTAGCGACAGAAGAGACTGAGGTCGTATCACTTTGCCAGCGCTGTTTAGGCTTTCGAATATCTTCTTGTATAGCCTCCAATCTCATATTCTCTTTTTCAGCTTTTTTCTTTAGATAATATGCATAGTTCCCATAATAGAGGCGCGGCACATTTCCGCAGGAGAGTTCCAGGACTCGATCCGGAAGCTCATCGAGGAATTGACGATCGTGAGAGACAAAAATGACTGTACCTTCGAACCTACTCAAGGCTTCGAGCAAAATGTCTTTGCTCGTCAAATCCAAATGATTGGTCGGTTCATCGAGCACCAGAAGGTTTGCAGGTTTTAGCAGAAGCTTGAGAAGAGCTAGCCGCGAGCGCTCACCTCCAGATAGCACCGAGATTGGCTTTTCTATATCGTCATCGCGGAAAAGAAAGGCTCCAAGCAGATTGCGAATCTTTGGAAGCATCTCGGGTGGACAGACAGATTCGGCTTCTTCTTCTACCGTTGCGGTCGATTCCATTATC
>MWDY01000135.1 GCA_002070755.1 Spirochaetes bacterium ADurb.Bin110
GAATATCTCTCAAATTGAGAGCATTTCCTCTGCCTTATGATGCTTTATTGATAACGGTGTAGAATTGACGTTTACCTTATAGCTGTCATCATTGATAGAGTTACTAGGAGTACAAAATAAGTAAACTCAATTGCCTTTTTGCATCTTCTGGCAAGATAATTCAAAAACTGAATAATTCTTATGAGCCCTCTTCCCCAGGTATAAAATCAAAGTACTTTTTTCCCCCCATCATATCTAGCGCATACCTTGCAGCGCCGAGGACGCCAGCGTAGTGGGTGCTTTCTGAAAAGCGGAAAATGACGCTTCTTTTTGGGTAAGGTGAGCGGAGTTTGGTGGTTACTTTGTCGAGGAGCAAGTTCTTTGGAAAATTCGACATGCCAAGGACGCCACCGCCAAGAACAACAGCATATGGGTCAAATATATTGATCTCGGTTGCAATGGGAAAAGAGAGCAGTTCTAAAAACTCGTCGATGAAAGGATCGTCGTAGTGGAGTTTAAAGAAGTCTCCTATCGGGGCACCCGGATACTTTTCTGCGGAATAAGCGGCAAGCCTCTTGCCAGATGCGACTGTTTCGATGCATCCAATATTGCCGCAAGGGCATACTTCTTTGACTCCATAGATAGGAATATGGCCTAGCTCGCAAGATGCTCCATCGGCCCCCAAAAGAAATCTGTCTCCAAGCCACACTGAGTTGCCAAGGCCTGTTCCTACATAGATGCCAAGAATTGGGTTCTTATCCTTGAGATCCAGTATTTCGATATCATTACGAAGCAGAAGATTCACATCCTTTTCCATGAATACAGGGAAAGGAAATTGTGGCGATGTGATATGGACAAAAGCAATATTGTCCAGATTCGGAATGTTTGGCGTTTGAATAATGGTTGCCCTATCTTTAGAAATAACCGAGGGAAATCCGATGCAGAGCGCACTGATGGGTATCTTGCTTGAGAGAGCAAAAGCTTTGCTTTGATCGATGATATTTTGAATAAAATTGCCATCGTCATCGAGGCTTGTGGTGAGGATAGTTTTTTTCTTGATGATTACAAATTCCTGATCAACTATGCCCATTCTTATATGGGTTCCTCCCACATCAATACCTAAAATAGCTGCAGATTGCATGATTATCTTTCCTCAAAACGATAGCCTTGGGTAGTATCTCTAAAAACTCGGTATTGAAAGGGATTTTTGATTACCGCTTCATAATCATATCCTGAATTTGCAGGCCATATACTATAAAATAGGAGATATTGTTGAGGATCAATATTTACTGTCCTATGGTTCCAGCCAGCAGCAATGTAGATAGCTCTACCAGGCAACAATTCCTCGAACCGAAATCCATTTTCACTTTGCATCAGCACCAAGCCATACCCCGCTATGCCGAGATATATCTCAGTACATTCTCTTTGCTTATGGCCATGCCCTTTAGTCATAAAGAATTCACCGTGATAGTCACCTGGTAGGATTTCTGTGATGCATTGCAGCAATTCACCAGGCTCTGTAGGTACATCTTTTCTAGATACTCTATAGACAATAGTTTCTAAAGTTGCGTCATCTTCATTGCTATTCCAATATCTATATAAAGATCGCATATCTTTTAATCTCGTCTCGCTAAAATTGTCAGCTCCTTCGAGCGTGTGATTAACATTATCGATTCTTGTTACAAAAGGTAACTGTGTCATAACTTGCGTACTCCTCCGATTAGCATATCCAATTTGATAGATTTTCCAGTGCAGAATTAAAATTATCCAGCATTTTTGACCAAGCTTTTTCAATATCGCTATCGAGGCTGAATAATCCAGAGTTGCCCAGTACAAAGCCTTCCGATCCCGCGCGAATAAGATTCGAGAAGGTTTTAGCATTGCACGATCCATCGATTTCGATCTTAAAATGGTATCCCTTTGCTACTTTGAGATCTCTTACTTGGGAGATTTTTCGCAGGCTTTGCATGATAAACGGTTGCCCTGCAAACCCAGGATCGACCGTCATAATAGTCACCTTATCAGCCAATTCATAGTAATCCTCAGCAGCGATAATCGGTGTTTCAGGATTCAAGACGACTCCGACCTTGCAGCCTTTTTTTTGCAGCGAATCGATCAGCCTAAAGGCTTTCCCATTTGTTGTTTCGGGATGAAAGCTAATCATATCCGCACCTGCATCGATGCAGAGCGTGCTGATAAGCACAGGATCCTCTACCATGAGGTGCGCATCGATGATCTTATTTGTCAATTTGCGAGCTTCTGAGATAAAAAACGGTGAAAGCGTGAGATTGGGCACAAAATGGCCATCCATGATATCGACATGAAAGTAATCAGCGTGCACATCCAGGAATCGTATCTGATACTCAAATTGCGATAGATTCATACACATCAAGGAGGGAGAAAAGAAAGCCATAGTAAAATCTCCTTGCCTAATAATTCTATTGTTTGCTTGAAACTAGATGATCCAGGAAGACCGAAATAATAATAAGCGATCCCATAACGATCTGCTGATAGAAGGTCGGTACATTGAGAATATTGAGTCCATTATTGATAACACCAATTACAAGCCCTCCAATTACCACGCCCCAGATCCTCCCGACACCACCAAAAAAGCTCGTTCCGCCTATTATCGCCGAGGCAATCGCGTATGTTTCAAATCCAACTCCTGCAAGAGGTTCTGCTGCGCCAAGCCTTGCAATCATAACAACGCCCGCCAACCCAGCGGAAATACCAGAAATTGCAAAAGCGATCGACACATGCCTTTTTACTAGGATTCCATTATACCAAGCTGCAGACTTATTGCCGCCAATTGCATAGAGATTGCGACCAGCTTTGCTCTTTGTCGTAAACCATGACATAATCGCAGCATAGAGAATCGCAATAATGACAGGAACAGGAATCCTCCATATCCAACCACCGATAGACGACATATACGCAGGAGGCAATCCGTAGACAGGCCTTGCATCAGAGAGAATCAGCGTTAGACCTCGATAGATCGATTGCGTGCCAAGCGTAATAATAAAGGGATGAAGCCCTGTGGCGTTGACAAGAAATCCATTGAAGAGACCAAGCACAAGCCCAACACCAACGCCTCCTACCAGAATTGCAAGCCATATCGGTTGATGCGCAACAAGCATTTTCGCAGTAATAAGGCCTGTAAACGCCATCACCGATCCCACTGAAAGATCTATTCCCGCAATTAAAATTGCAAAGAACTCTCCAATCGCAATGAGAATGGTAATCGAACTCTGAAGCACCACCTGGGTCAAGTTGTCTGCGGTCAAGAAGTATTTTGGTGATAGAATTCCTATGAGAAGGATCAGAAATATTAGAATAACGAGGGTACCATATTTTTGCCAAAAACTCCGGAAACTACTCAGGGAAGACATTGCGTTCTCCTCTCTATCGTCTTAGGAATAGGAACAGTGTGGCACTTTATGGGTTGCCGCATGGACTATTTTCTCTTCAGTGGCATCATCTGAAGAAAACTCTGCAGTGATGTGGCCATCGCTAAAAACAAGAATTCGATCGCTAATATATAGGATCTCTGGCAAATCAGAGGAAACAATGATGACCCCTTTGCCAGCATCGCAGAGCTGACGAATGATGTGATAGATCTCTGATTTTGATCCAACATCTATGCCCTTTGTAGGTTCATCAAAAATGAAAACTTCTGAATTGCTTGCGAGCCATTTTCCAACGAGGACTTTTTGCTGATTCCCGCCAGATAGTTCATTTATGTTCTGCATCACCGATGAGCATTTTATTTTAAGAGCAGCAGCCTGTTCTTCAGCAATTTTTTTATCTTGTTTAGAATTAGTAAGACCCCAAAGGCCTCCTAATTTTGAATTAAAAAGCTCATAGACGATAGAAATATTATGCATAATTGAGAAATTGCTAAAAAAGCCTGTCTCTCTTCTGTTTTCAGTGATAAAGGCAAGCTTATTTCTTAATCCACCATAAGGGTCTTTATGGTGAAGTGGCATTCCATTGAGGACGATTTGGCCTTCTCGAGGAACTATTCCAAATATTGCTTCCATAAGCTCTGAACGACCAGAACCTATAAGGCCATAGAATCCCAAAATTTTACCTTCTTTGACATCGAAACTCACATCCTTTACTCGTCCATCTTTTCGTGTGAGGTTCTGCACGGAAAGTATTGTTTTTGGGGTGGTAGGATTCAACCGACGAGGTAGGCGAGAAGTTCTATCCAAATCTCGACCAACCATCATGGACACCATCTGATCGATCGTAATGCCTGCAACATTCTTCGTTCCGACATATTTTCCATCTTTCAAGACTGTCACGCGATCTCCAATTTTAGGAATCTCATCAAGCTTATGAGATATATAGATGATGCCAACGTCCTTCTTTTTTAGGTCTCTAATAATGCTAAAAAGATTGGCTGTCTCCTCGATGGAGAGCGACGATGTAGGTTCATCCATGATGATAATTTTGGAGTTTATCGTGAGGGCTCTTGCAATTTCGACAAGTTGCTTTTCGGAGATGCTAAGATTACGGACAAATTCATCAGGGCTACGGTTCAAGCCCACTTCTTTGAGAATACTGGAGGAGCGATTTCTGAGCTCCTTCTTATCGACAACAGGAAGGCCTACAAAATTTTTCTCAGGCAATTGACCAATATACAGATTCTCTGCAATGGATATTTCGTTGATAACACTTAGCTCTTGATAGATTATGGAAATTCCCTCTGATTTTGAAAGAGAAGGAGTAAGCGAATCAAATTTTTTATTATTGAGGAAGATATGCCCCGAAGTCGGCGAATAGACACCGCTCAAGATTTTTACAAGCGTCGATTTTCCTGCTCCATTTTCTCCAAGAATGACATGAACCTCGCCGCTTCTGAGCTCAAAATCGATATTGTCCAAAGCGACCACACCAGGAAATATCTTACATATATTCTTCATCTGAAGAATTGTATCCATAATTCCTTCTCCACAGGTGCCATGGTAAAGACGCCGCCATGGCACCAAAAGTCAGATCTTACTTTGTGATGAGCTTAGAATCAACAGCGATAAAGAGAGGCTCATCATTCAATGGAATTTGCTTGCCGGATTTTACCGCAGCAATGAGCTGGCGAAGACCTTCCGCACCAACTGCAGCAGGGTCTTGTGCAACCGTTGCTGCAAGCTTTCCAGCCTTTACCATATCGACTGCTTCTGGATCGCCATCGGTACCGACAACGAGAATCGATTTTCCAGAATTGATCACTGCCTGCATTGCACCGAGCGCCATTGTATCATTGGCGCAATAGATTGCTTTGAGGTTCGGGAAGCGCTGAATAATATTGGTAGCAACATCGAGCGCTTTGATTCTATCCCAATCGGCAGGCTGACTTGCAACAAGCTTGAATCCAGGAGTACTGGTAAACACGGATGCAGCGCCACTCTTGCGATCCTCTCCCGATGCAGCACCAGCTCTTCCCTCAATAATCGCAACCTCTCCGCCTTTTGGACCGACTTGTTGGACGATAAAATTGGCTGCTTTTGCACCGACAGCCTTGTTATCGGTCGTGACGAATGCAAAGATATTCGCTCCTGCGCTCTTGAGGGCAGCCATATCGACCTTTTCATCGACATTGACCAACTTGATTCCTTTTTTATATGCCTGTGCCGCAGGCTGAATAAGGTTGACCGGTGAAATGGGCGCAAAGGCAATACCATCATAGCCCTTATTCAAAAGATTCTCGAACTGCTGGAGCTGGCCTTGTGTGTCGTCTTCCGACTGCACAGCAAAGATATCGACAGTCACATTTTGTTTCTTTGCTTCCGCCTGAATACCTTCCTTCATCGTGACCCAGAATGGATTTGCGAGCGTCTTGAGAATAAACGCAAAGCGCGGATTTGCCTCCTGAGCACTTACACCTGATACAAAGGCTAATGCAAGCATTAGTCCCATCAAAAGATGAATAGATTTACGTTTCATCTTTTTCCTCCTATAAAAGGATTTCATTCTGCGTACTGCAGATTATTGGGCCAAAGTTGTAGATCGCTCTACAAACTCGAGCGGCAAAAGCTTATGATGCTGCACTGTTTCATGGTGCAACATCGCCACAATCGCATCGGCAGCAGCTTTTCCCATTCCGATTGCATCCTGCTTAAAGGTAGTCAAAGGAGGATTGGAAAAGGCTCCCAACTCAATGCCATCAAAACCGATCACCTGGATCTCTTCGGGAATACGAATGTGGTGCTCCACGAGAGCCCTCAACGCACCCAATGCGAAAATATCGGTCGTGCAAAATAAAGAATCGAAGTCCAAGTGCTCCTTCGTGAGTGCATCGACAATCACATCGTAGCCACCAAATGCCGAAACATGTGCAAATCGCACCTCAGCAGATACATCAATTTCCTGCGCGCGCTCACAGGCAGCCTTCATACGCACTTCCGTGCCATACATGTGTCGTTCATCCGCAATAACCAGCAGTTTTTTTGCGCCTCTCCGGAATAATTCATCCACCGCGCGTCGCCCGCCATACCTATTGTCGCTTGTGATGCAACACATCTCTAGGACGCTTGTATCTTCAATAAAGCGGTCCGCAATCACAATTGGAATTTTGGCATATTTGATTTTCTTCGGAATCTGATGAGATGTAGACGTCAGGACGATAGCCTGAACCTGATTGTCGAGCAGTGAGTCGAGATAGAAATTTTCATTCTCGATTTTTTCCTCGGTATTGCACAAAAAAAGTGCAAAATCCGCTTTTCTTAAATTGGTCTCAAGGCTCTTCGCAAAAAGGGAAAAAAATTCATTGGCAATATCGGGGATGATAAGCCCTATAAAGTTGGATTTCTTACTGCGAAGATTCCTCGCAATGAGATTTCTGCGATACCCCGACTCCTGAATCGTATCCAACACACGCGATCGAGTCTTTGCCGACACATAGCCAGAATTATTCAGCGCCCTAGAGACTGTCGATTTTGAGACACCGGCAATCTTGGCAATCTCGTCGATATTCATCGTTTATATCACTAAAAAGTATGGAATCGATTCCATTTCTTAATGATTATTATTTTAAGACTGCTTTCTATATCTGTCAAGAGAAATATTGGACTTTGTCATTTAAGAATCAAAAGTGCACTGTTTTTTGAGGATTTAAAGCTTAAAAGTGCACTACTCTGAAGCTGTTTC
>MWDY01000136.1 GCA_002070755.1 Spirochaetes bacterium ADurb.Bin110
ACAAAAGGCATTTTTAGAAGAAAATGCTGGGAATAAGGCCGCAGAGGCGTTTGTTGAATATATGAAGCATGAAGCCGAGTTGTATTCAAAATACAAACAATATTATGGTTATGTTTTTTATATTGGTAAAAAAGTATAAGAGCTGAATATCCATAAAAAAATCTAACAACCGCTTGAACCAGACGTGCGCTTTAACCAGCACGCATCGCGCCAACCTGCTCACGCAGGTCGCGCTTTGCTGGTTAAGCGCACGTTAGATGGGCGCCTTCGGCGCGCAGGATTAGTAAGTGCTCTGGATGTACAATGTATACTCAACTTGCGGATATACATTGGCTATCATTTTCTTAGGAGATAGCCATATAAATCATTGTTCAGAAATGGGGAAACAACCTCGGAATAAGGATCCCCTCTTCCTATGTGAAGGAATTTAAGCTAAAGAACGGGAATCCTGTTGATATTGTTGTAGAGGAAGGGAAGATAGTTATTGTTCCCAAAAGAATTAGCTTAAATGAACTCCTTGCAGAGGTTACTGAAGATAATCGCCATATAATGAGCCCTACGGGCACGAAAATACAGCTTATGCATTCGTTATATGGGTTCAATGCTCCTTCAATACTTAAGCTATTCGTGTCATAAAGCCAATCTAGTTCTCGATTAGTGCTCGACAAATCGATAAGTGCATACTAGGATACATTTATGACAAATAAGATCGAATATCTCGACAGAATAATGGACAAACTGGGTGAATTAAATATTTATAAAGTCATTCTTTTTGGTTCCTACGCAAATGGAAGCGCAGATGAAGAAAGCGATATCGATTTGATTGTGATTTTGGACGAAGATTATTCCCCCAAGGATTATGATGATTGGCTCGAAATTAAGATGAAAGTAAGAAGAGTCCTTAGAGAAATCAACAACGATGTTGCGCTCAATTTATTAGTCTATACAAGGCCTCAGTATGAAATGATAAGAAATGAGATGAATTCGTTTCAAAAAGAGATACATGAAACAGGGAAAGTCCTTTATGAAAAAGCAAGCTAAAGAATGGCTAAAATTTGCCGGAATGATTTGCAATCAGCGAAAGTATTAGTCAATCAAGATCATCTTACTACAGTTGTAGCTTTTCATGTCCAACAATGTATTGAAAAGTCATTCAAAGCAATATTAGAGCTGTATAATGAGAAAGTACCAAGAGTCCATGATTTGAGGAAACTATTGCAACTATTGAAAGATGAAGGGATTAATATAGATTTCAGTTTAGATGAAGAAGTACTTGATCAAATCAACCAGGTATATATCGATACAAGATATCCGGGAGATTCTAGTTTATTGCCAGAAAGCGAGCCTTCAAAATCTAAAGTCATAGAGTTTTTGGATGAAGCGGAAAAAATATATAACATAGCAGAACAAAGAATTGAAGAATATTAAGAAAAATGAGCACCATATAGCAACAACATTGACTTGACATTGCTGTTGGCGCGATGCAAGTTACGCATTCGTTAGGTCGCGAAATGGATAGATAAATGAAAGACATGATTGATAAGACATATCTCCCTTTTACTGCAGAGGAGCTTAAGTCCCACTTCATCTCTGATGTCGATGCGCAGATTAACTACTATCAAAAAAGTGCATGTCGTTATCATAAGTTCATGCAGGATCATCCGGATACGGTGGGTATTCCGCTTACAGCGGCAAAAAAACCTCGGCAAATCGAAAAGGATGAGAGATTCTGGACGATTACTGCGACTAAGAATGTATTCGATCATCCATTACGTACAAGAATGCTTACGCAGTTATTATCCAAGACATTTGGACCGAACCCGCCGATTTATGGACTGGGTAGTTGGGATGAGTGTTTGGAAGGCGATCTTCGACTTTACTTTGAAGCTTGTCTGTCGTCTCCTCAAAGTTATGTGAACTGGCTACGAGCAAATTTAAAGCGCCGTCAAATTATCCCCTATGTTCTGGACGCTGCTGCACGAGATAACGAACGAACTCTTGAAGGAGCAACGCACGTTGATGCAATGTTCATTAATTTAAAGAATGGGTTCGCTTGGTTGATAGAGGCAAAGGTTCTTTCCGATGTGTCCTACTCAATCTCATTCGATAATTATCGGAATCAGATTGCGCGGAATATTGATGTAATGTTGGACAAAACTTCCCTACCCGGCTCGGGATTGGAAAGCAGAGACCCTGGAAAAAGCCTTTTTTCTCTTCTTACTCCGATGAGTTTCAAACAATATCCCAGTTCACGGCTCTATGGATGGCTTATGCAAGAATATAGGAACAATCCTAATGCGTTAGAGCGAGACTTGCCCCATCGTAAAGAGATGAATTGGGCTAATTTGCAGCAGCGCATTGGGAAGGCACAAGGTTTCTGCCCAAAGGAACAAATTTTAGCCATGTGAGCGATACGCGGATTAGAGAGATCCAAAACTGGATGAATAACTATCCACGAAAGATCCTTGGTAGTCATACCCCTTTGCACTGCTTCAAAGAGGCTTTTGGATTCAAGGATCAAACAATCGAACTATTGGAGGCATGTTCATGAAACATCAACAACAGAATCCTGCCACGCAATTAAGTGGACATTTCTCTTTACAGGAGACCTACTGATCATCTCAATTCTATTTATTCTCATAACAACGTTTTGAAGCTTTTCTACGACCAGTCTAGATTACAACGTTGCGAACGCGATTCTGCTCTATTCAATCTCTTTTGCTTTATAGCATATATTGACAAGAGTAAGATTATATTCTATAGGCTCTTTCATATAGCGAGCAAAATTATAAAAGACCGAGGAAAGAAAATTGCAAAATCCATTCTATGTGCCTTTGTCTAGAAAGAGTGCTTTCCTTTTTGGCAT
>MWDY01000137.1 GCA_002070755.1 Spirochaetes bacterium ADurb.Bin110
ACCATCCGTTGGGTTGTGAAATGACCCATTTCATGAGAGGATATGAACATGAATCAGAAATATGAAAAACTGAAAAATCTTTTGCAGGAACTTTTCCAGCTCGATCAACCAGACCTCGACTTTGGCATCTACCGAATCATGCACGCAAAGAGCGCAGAAGTGATGAAGTTCCTTGATGAGGACCTTTTGCCGCAGGTTGAGGCAGCCTTTGCTCAGTATAAGACTGCTGATAAAAGCGAGCTTGAGGCTCAGTATAGGCGCGCCATCGAGCAGGCAAAAGAACTCGGTTTTTCCAATCCGGAGGAAGCGCCCAAGGTCAAAGAGCTTAAAGAGAAGCTCGACACTGTTGCGGTAGACACGGGTGCGCTCGAGAGCGAGGTGTACGACCATCTTTATAGCTTTTTCAGGCGCTACTATTCCGAAGGTGATTTTCTTTCCAAGCGTGTCTACAAACCCGGTGTATACGCCATCCCGTACGAAGGCGAAGAGGTCAAGCTCTATTGGGCCAATTACGATCAATACTATATTAAAACGAGCGAGTATTTGCGGGACTATGCGTTCAGGTTGCGTCCAGAGAATACGGTTAATCCGATGCGCGTGCATTTTAAGCTCGTCGATGCCGCGGAGGGCGAGCACGATAATGTAAAAGAAGTGCAGGGCAAAGAACGAAAGTTCAAACTGGCTCTGGACAGGCCTGTATCGATCGAGTCCGGCGAGCTTGTCATCCATTTTACCTACGAACCAGCTCAAGAAAAGCAAAAGGACTTGAACGCCGCCACCGAAGCGGCGATTCTGGCATTGGATGATCCCGCAGTTGTTACATGGATAGAGCTGCTCGGGCGCAAGTATCGCCGCGCGGATGGTACGGAGTCCGACAATACCTGGTTGCGCATCCATCTCGACCGCTACACCGCGCGCAACACCTTTGACTATTTCATTCACAAGGACCTCAAGGCTTTCCTTAGCCGCGAGCTCGATTTCTATATCAAGAACGAAGTGATGCACCTGGACGATATCGAGAGCGAGAGTGCGCCCAAAGTAGAGCAGTATCTTTCCAAGATCAAGGTAATCCGCACCATCGCAGGAAAAATTATCGATTTTCTTGCGCAGCTTGAGGACTTTCAGAAGAAGCTGTGGCTCAAAAAGAAATTCGTTACCGAAACGAGCTGGTGTGTGCGCGTCGGTATTGTCCCCAAAGAATTCTATCCTGAAATTGCTGCGAACGAGGCGCAGTGGGAAGAATGGAAGGCTCTGCATGGTCTGGAAGGAGAGGTCTTTGCGTCGAAAGGTGGCGATTTATTCACATCGCAAGCTGTGCCTGGCACGGTTGAATTCTTGTCGGCCTATCCAACTTTGATGATCGACACGTGCCATTTCAGCGCCGGTTTTACCGCACGCCTTCTCGATGCGTTGGACGACATCGATGAGAAAACTGATGGCGTCCTCGTCCACAGCGAGAACTTTCAAGCGCTGAACCTGATGCAGCGCAGGTATCGCGAGAAGATAAAGTGCGTATATATCGATCCACCGTACAATACAGATAGTGGTGATTTTCTTTATAAAGATGATTATCAGCATTCTACATGGTTAAGTATGATGAATGACAGATTGTGTATAGTGGCTCCTATTTTGAGACCTGATACCCTTGCTTTCATTCATATAGACGAAAGAGAGCAGACAAGGCTCGATATGCTAATTCAACAGTTGTTCGGGGCAGATAATTTATTGGGTCCTTTTGTATGGATTGCAAGAGTAGGAAAGGCAGTAACAGAAAGAGTACTTCAGGTCAAACATGAGTACGTAATGTGCGCTCGTGTTTCAGATAAGGGAAGGTTGGAACTTGTAAAAACTGATGTTGCAAACTGTCGCTATAAAGACGAAAGGGGCGGATATGACCGTGAGCAATTGCGGCAATGGGGTGGCCAGCATGATCGAAGAGAGGACCGTCCAACGCTCTATTTCCCTATCCCAACTCCCTTTGGTATTGATGTTTTTCCAAGGAGGCCAGATGGATCAGATGGCCGTTGGCGTGCTAGTCGTGAGCAGGTGGCAAAAATGCTTGAAGCGGGTGATTTGGATTTTGTCCAAGACAGTAAAACAGCCGAGATAACAGTTTATCGTAAAATACGTGAAGGTACAGTTACCATATCGGCCCCTTCAAACATACTAGATAATTGTGGGACATCAACTACTGCGACAAAGGAAATTAAGGGTTTATTTTTCGATAAAACGTTTAATACAGCAAAACCAATAGGGTTAGCTAAACGAATTTTTCAGTTAATTCCAGACAATCTGAATGCAGCGATATTAGACTACTTTGCTGGTTCCGGCACTACCGGCCACGCGGTCATCAATCTCAACCGTGAAGATGGGGGCAAACGCAAGTTCATCCTGGTCGAGATGGCGGACTATTTCGATACGGTGCTGCTGCCTCGACTTAAGAAGGTAACCTTTACCCCGGAGTGGAAAGATGGCAAGCCAAAGCGTCTCGCCACCACAGAAGAAGCTGAGCGCAGCCCGCGCGTGTTCAAGGTGATCCGTCTCGAATCGTATGAGGACACGCTCAACAACTTGGAATTGCAGCGGACACCAGAGCAGGAAGACGCGCTTTTTTCTACTGAGGCACAAGGGCCTGGCAACTTGAAAGAGCAATACATGTTGAATTACATGCTCGATGTTGAATCGCGGGGTAGCCAGTCGCTCCTCAATATCGATGCGTTCAAAGACCCGCTTTCGTATACGCTCAAAGTAAAGCGCCCCGGTTCCGACGAAAGCCAGGATACTACCGTTGATCTCATGGAGACCTTTAACTGGCTCATTGGGCTCACTGTAAAGGAAATGTCTGCGCCGCAGCGCTTCGATGCTTCATTCGAGCGCGATAGCGAAGGTAGGCTCAGACTGAAAGATTGGCTCCGCCCCGTACAAAATGGACGGTGGTGGATCCGCACCATCCGAGGCATTCTGCCTGACGATAACCAAGAGGCACTTGTTATCTGGCGTAACCTTCCTGGCACTCCAGAAGAAGACAACCTCATCCTCGACGAATGGTTCAAGAAGTCCGATTACTCCACTAAAGAAAAGCTTCCAAACTACATCTATGTGAATGGCACCAACAACCTCGAGAACATTCGCCTGCCCGACACCACCTGGAAGGTCCGCCTCATCGAGGAAGACTTTATGAAGCTGATGTTCGAGGAAGAGGAGCGGCTGTGATGCAAGCGAGATATCGCGTGGGCAAACTTACTTCACACGACAGTGACTGGCAAAGACTTATTTATGTCTTGGCATTGGTGGTTGTTTTTGTCGACCTTTATACCGAGCAATTTGCAACGCCCTACGATGATTACTCATTGCAGAAGTTTGCGTATAGGATGGCTTTTACAAAGTATACTACATTGATCCTTGGAAGTAATTTGATAAAATACAATGGGAAACTGAATTATGGCGGGAAACGCAAATCTAGCAATGAGTCATATAATGCCAGATTGGCAGTCAGTGCTTGGTCCAAAGTAATTGGACACATAGAGTTATTTTGATGGGGAAAGCTCATGTCACTGCCCTATGAGATTAGAAACCAAATGATCCAATGTTTTGGAACTTGTTTCTATTATAAAGATTCGATGGAAGCATTTCTTGTTTTTGCTGGGGTACCAAAATCCTTAGTACAAAAATACAAGAATCTGTATAAATTCACCTGAATAAAGGCGATCTTGAATGATCTAGATCAGATGGAAGATGGTCCAACTATTGAAAAAAGAATACTTACTGAACTATGTAAGTTAAGAAAACTGCCTGATAATGGTGTTTCGAATACAGAGATTGCATTAAAGAATCTGAGAGAGATAAAGCTTTTAGCGATAGAGCACGATCTTTTTGTTGAAGAAGAAAGAGCGAGCGTTATCAACAAGAAAAAGTTGGCAGCACAAAAGGCTAGGATTATTGAAGAACGCTCTTTACAATTAGAAAAACTACGTAAAGCATTCATGGACGGAATAGTTGATCCTAACCGCCAACAAGCAGGATATTCTCTTGAAGACATTCTGGTGGAATTATTTTCTCTGTTTTGCATTGAATATAGAAAGTCTTATAAAATCAGTACACAGCAAATCGATGGCCATTTCAAGTTTGAGTCGTTTGATTACCTGGTCGAAGCAAAATGGAGAGCAGACCTGCCGACTGAGCAAGAGATTGCTGGATTCAAAAGGAAGGTAGACACAAAGCTTGAATCAACGCGAGGCATCTTTTTTTCAATTAATGGCTTCAGACAGGAAGTGGTTGAAGCGTTTCAAGGAGGCGGAAATATAATATTTTTTTCCGGCGAGGATTTAGTATTTATCCTTGAAGGAATGATATCCCTCGATGAAGTGTTAAGAATAAAAATAGAAAAGGCTGCACAAGAAGGAATTCCGTATTTTGAGGTTAAAAGCATGAGGTGAAAGACTTCGATTGGCAGTCTATTAAATTTATTTTGCAGGTGCCATAATTTTATTGTAGAAAGGTTTTAGACAAAAGGAGATTTATCGTGAAGAATCCACTTCCCAACGATGTTTATGTTTCTAGAACAAGAATCAAGGAGCCAGATGTCAGAGGGGATTATTACAGAGATCAAACTGCGATAATTCATTCAATGCCTTTTCGTAGGCTTAAGCATAAAACACAAGTATTTTTTTCGCCTGATAACGACCATGTTTGTACCAGAATAGAACATGTTATGCATGTGGCTACTATTGCAACAACTATATGCAAAGGCCTTGAAAAAGCGGGTTGGGAGCTTAACGAGGAATTGGCTGGTGCTATAGGGCTTGGTCATGATTTAGGTCATGCTCCTTTTGGTCATGCAGGGGAAGAAGCAATAAGCATGAAACTAGGTAAAAAGGACGCCTTTATGCATGAGATCAATAGCTATAGAGTCGTTGAATACTTGGCGAACAATGGAAATGGGCTAAATTTGACCTATGCCGTGAAAGATGGAATCATATGTCATAATGGAGAAGAGTTTGAAAAGCAATTGGAACCAAGGAAGCAACAAGTTCATTTGGATGACATAAAGGATAAGTCCTATTTTCCATGTACATATGAAGGTTGTATTGTCAGATTGTCGGATAAAATCGCCTATTTGGGTAGAGATATCGAAGATGCCATAATTTCTGGCTTGATAAAAAAATCCGACATTCCAGAAGATATTGTTAGGTTCCTTGGAGACACCAACGGCGAAATCATCAATACTCTTGTGCTGGATGTAATTGAAACTAGTATCAAAGAGAATAAGATAGCACTGTCAGATGATAAATATAATTTGGTTAATGAATTAAAAGAGTTCAATTACAAAAGAATATATAGTCACGAAAGAATAGAAGAATATAAGACGATGTGTGAAAATGGGATAATGAGACTTTTTGAGTATCTAACTGAATTGTACTGTAAATTTGGAAAGGATTTTAGAAAGTATAGAAACTCGAAAATGAAGTTAGATCAAGCATTTGGGAAGTATATAGAAAAGATGAATGAGTTCTATATGAGAGAAGAAAATATACCGAATCAGATTATTACTGATTATATAGGAGGTATGACAGATAACTTTGCATTAGAGTGTCTATACCAGATTACAATACCAAGGCCGTTAGAGTATTAAGAACATTTTGTTCTTTAGATAAATCGTGGTTTTTATATTATTAATATGGCATTATCTAGGAGGAAATTGCAGGTGCTCAATACCAAGTCCGAATTGCTCGAAAAAATCCGCCTCGGAGAAGATAGCTTCTTCGAACTCAAGGAAGTGCGCTTCGCCGGGGATAAAATCCGCGGTCCATCGCAGAACGATATCGCGGATGAATTAGCGGCGTTTGCCAATAGTAGGGGAGGCGTCAGTCTCTTCGGTGTCGATGATAGTACGCGTGATATTGTTGGGATTCCGCTCGATAAGCTCGATGCGGTAGAAGCCTTTGTCCGGCAAGCAAGCGAGGATTCGATCAAACCGCCGCTTGCCCCAGTGATTGAGAGGCTCACCTTGCCCAATAGCTCGGGCCAAGAAATGCCTGTCCTGCGCGTCGAAGTACCGCCCAGCCTTTTTGTGCACCAAAGCCCAGGAGGATACTTTTATCGGGTTGGTGCGTCGAAACGCCCTATTCCTCCCGACCAACTTGCTCGCCTCTTTCAACAGCGCAGCCAATCGCGGATTATTCGGTTCGACGAATCCCCTGTGCCCAATGCACATCTGGATGACCTCAAAGAATCTTTGTGGCAGCGCTTTGCACCTTTGGAGAGCTCCGAACCAGCTGAAACGCTCCTCAAGAAATTGGGTATGGCGGCCGAAGACATTCAGGGAGTAATAAGACCCAGCGTTGCAGGCGTGCTCATGGCGTGTGAAGAGCCTGATCGGTTTTTGCCACATGCATTTATTCAGGCAGTCTTTTATAGAGGGACTACTGTCAATCCACAGGATACTGCGCCATACCAAATCGATGCCGCGGATCTCAAAGGGCCTTTGGATGAGCAAATCTTTACAGCCTGCAATTTCGTCAAGAGGAATATGTCCGTCAAAGCCTGGAAGAAAGAAGGCTTAGGTCGCATCGACCTGCCTCAATACGATATGATGGCAGTTTTCGAGGCAGTTACCAACGCGGTGGCCCATCGGGATTATTCCATGGCAGGCAGTAAAATACGCCTCCGAATGTTCGACGATAGGCTCGAAATCTATTCTCCTGGCATGTTGCCCAACACCATGACGCCCGATAGCCTCGCGTACCGCCAAGCGTCGCGCAACGAGACTATCACGAGCCTCCTTGCGCGCTGTCCTGCTAAGGGCGATTGGACTCATCGCAGCCACATCATGGACAAGCGCGGAGAAGGTGTACCATTGATCTTATCGAGGAGCGAAGGACTTTCCGGGCGTAAGCCAGAGTATCGGCTCATCGATGACAGCGAGTTGCTCTTGACCATCTATGCCGCCGAATAAGCTATATCCTGATCGCACATGCCTAATCAGCAAGTATACTTGTCATATGCTCCTATTTTGAGGGTGTGTGCAGAGCTCTTGTGCATCTATTTTCTTAGCGGCGCATTCGAGTCGATCAAAGCGAAAACTATCTCGACACCCCTATTCAATAAGAGTATCTGCCCAAAGCGCTTCCAGGAATACCTTGACTGGAAGAATCTCGATACCTTCCGATAGACGCGGCTCTGGAGCCTGGCAGACCAGAATGCGATGTTTGAAGGTGGCTTCATCCGCAATGGCGATAAGCCCTTTCAGATGACGGTACTGCGGTAATTCAGCCGCTTTGACTTCTATGGCGATTTCGTCTCCAACGATGAAATCGACTTCTTTTTTGTCTTGGGTTCTCCAGAAGGTCAGCGGCCTATCGTCGCGATGGTAATCGAGCCACGCGCGAAGTTCTTCATAGATGAAATGCTCGAACGCATTACCGTATTCATCGGTGCCCGGAGCAATCGATTGAATTCCTGCAAGCGCATTCCTCACTCCGATATCGAAGAAATAACACTTCCCGGTAGAGGCTGGTTTACGCTTCGTACCGCTCTTCCATGGTTCGAGCATTTCTCCAATGAGCGTATCGCTGAGGACCGAGAAATATTCGCGCACTGTGCGCGCTGGAACCGCGGCATCCGAACTCCAGGCTTCAAAATTGATTTGCTTTCCCGAATAGAGCGCTGCAATGTGCAAGAACCTTGAAAAAGCATCGAGCCTTCGCGCTGCGCCTTCTGCGGCTATTTCTTCCTTAAGATAGGTTCCCGAATAGGCTTTGAGGTCTTGCCATGGCTCATCGGAATCGTAGATGGCGGGGAGGCTTCCATAGGTGAGTATGCGCTCTAAATCATAGTCGCCAATCTCGGAAGAAACCAAAGGGTGAAGCCGGAGCACTCGTGCCCTACCGCCAAGCAGATTGACGCCAGCTCTGCGCAATTTTCTTGCACTCGACCCAGTTAGAACGAAGCGAAGCTGTTTATCTTCGATGAGTGCATGTACCTCATCGAGCAGAAGAGGAAGTTTTTGCACTTCATCGATGATCACGGTGGTTCCTGGCGGCAGCATTGCAAGCTCTTCCCGCAGTATGGAAGGCCTCACCGAGAGCCTAAGGAAAGTGTCTGAGCGTAATAGATCGTAATATCTCGCCTCTGGAAATGTCTTCTTCAAAAGATAGGTTTTGCCAGTCAGGCGCGGTCCGAAGAGAAAGAGAGATTTCCGTTCCCTCATAAGATCGAGTTTTCGAGCATATTCCATAGAAGCAGTATACAATGACTTTACAAAATCCGCAACTATGTTGCTGAATTATTATATTTTTCAGCATAATATATGCCGATTTTCTATAATTTTCCGCAATAGCGGCGCACAATTGAATGGAATCGCGGCCTGGCTCTAGAATGCTGCGGAATGTAGCGCAGACCATCGGCATCATTGACTTCAAGCGCTTATAGAGTAAGATGACCTTAGTTAGGGAAGCAATGATGCCACAAAGACGAAGACAACCAAGAAATGGCACTAATCACGCGCAAGTACCGTTTAGTCAAAAACTTATACTCAACCAGTGGATTCTTTCTCTCTTTAATGTCAAGAGTTTTGAGAAACTAGCGGACTGCTTGCGCGATGACGGCTTAGAAGGACTCAACGAAAACAACATCTCGCACTTCCACGAGGCGCTCATAAGTCGATTTTACAATCTACCACAGTCGTTTAAGGATTTGTTGCTCGAATACGATCAGAATATTGTGCGCCATACACAACGCTTGAGCGAACAGCGCGTACTCCATGGAGAAAAGCCGCTTGTCTGGAAGTATTTTCAGTATCTATCATTACTGTTTACTGAAATCTATCTAGACCGATATTTTACCAAAGCGAAGGAGCTGCTTGCAGAGCTCAACCAGTGTGTCGAGCGCTACAATGCCGGTTTCGATGGCCAGGGTCGGGAAGAGGCCGATCTGCTGCAACCATTTGACCTCAGCGCGGATGCAAGGGCCCAACTCAACAAGATAAGCTTTTGGATGGCGACGGGCAGTGGCAAAACGCTCATTATGCACGCCAATATTCTGCAGTATCTCTTTTACCTCGAAAAATATGATCGAAGGCGCGATATCACTCATATCATTTTGCTCACCCCAAATGAGGGGCTTTCTCAGCAGCACCTGCGCGAATTCGAGCGGTCCGGTATTGATGCGGACATTTTCCAGAAAGA
>MWDY01000138.1 GCA_002070755.1 Spirochaetes bacterium ADurb.Bin110
AGTTTCCCAACTCCCCTTAAGAGAAAAGCGGAGTATGTACCTGCTTATGCTTATGCATGAGATACTCTACTACCAAATCTCTAAAGCCATTTACACAAGGTTCGTAGCAGTATTCACGCATTGAATCTAACGGACCTTGGTCAGCATCGCCTTGCATCAAACTAGCGAACAAGGGATTCATGAGAATCTGATAGAACACATCGGCGCTATGGTCGCTATTGATCGAGATTCTGTACTCGACATCGACACAGCTCGACAACAATAGAATAAGCAGCACGCATCCTACAGCGATTCCAAATTTTTTGCTAACGCGCATAGAACCTCCTTATGGTCTGCGTGAGATTGCTAAATATTGACCCACAAAGCATATCCAGTCGTTATTAGCGCCATACTATTCCTATCATATTGTGATATAATATCAAAATATAATCAAAGGAAGAGGGCTATATAAAGAAGCTCTTGATTGTAGTTTTTTCTATGGTTTCTTCTCTGTGCCTTTTCCCCCAACCTATGGAGAATTCAGTCAATTATGTTTCTATACTGCTAAAAAATGAAGCATACCTTGGCATAAAAAGCATTGATTGGAGATACGAAAATAATCAATATGTGTTCACCTTGGCCCTCAACAACGCTCTTCTTTTCGAAAAACTCACCAATAAAAATACATTCATAGAATGGGACATTTTTATCGATATTGATTCGAATACCAAAACATATTCGTGGTTGCCGGCACCTGAATATACGAATGATTTAGATGTTGATTATTTGGTCAGAATAATAATGACTGATACTGGATATAGTTCTCGAATAACAAACTCGAAGAAAAAAGTCAACAAATCATTTCAGTATAGAATTGAGGAGAATACTATTACTTATTGGATCGGGGAAAATGATCTTGAAAGTAAAGATCAATTTTTTCAGCAGCATCAGTTGGAGCCTATGTTGGCAAGGGCAATTCGCAATCATTGATGTACTTTGACAATTCCCCAGAAACCAGGCACTATGTAGTAAGTAGACAATAGAAAAAGTATTGGAGTCCAACAGTCGCATTGGCTCGATATTCTTTCTTATTGTTTCTGATATCGAGATCCTCGGCAATATCGTTGCTGCTATCAGCGCTGTTATCAGCGAAGGACGGAATATATGAAATTGAGGGAAGCAAAGCTTCCTCTCGAGGTGATAATCCTCATTATCGCTGGGATTTTGGTACTAACGACTGGGGTTTTGCTTTTCTCCGTGTATAAGGGAGCGCTCCCTTACTTCGAAAACGGGCTCTATGGTTTGCTTCTTATCATATTTGCGCTCCAAACAATAACACTCGGCAGAACTCCGTTTGGAGATCTACCAAGGTCAACGCTCGTGCTCTTTCTTGGCTTGTTGATCGCAGTAATTGGCATGGTGACCTGTCTCATTCCGATATCGATTCGCCTTCCTCGCATTCTGTTGTTTCTCTGTTTTGGCCCAGGCGGCTTGCTGCTTTTTTTACAGCTTCTGTTTGCCAAAGACAAGCTCAGGCGTTGGGCACACTATGGGGGCATTTTTCGACATCTCATTGTTGCGTGTGGCGCGGTCTATGTTCTGTCAATGGTCATTGCGCTGCTCCTTTGGAACCAGCGCCTTTTGACGACGCCGCTCACAGCGGTGGGGATCCTCGTTTTTGGCGTGGCAGTCTTTTATCTTGCGATCGTACTCGAAAAGATAGATCGAACATATCCAGAAGCAGCAAAAAGCGCAGAAGGCAATGTCAAGCTCTCCACCGAGCAGGTGATGATATTGTTCACTGGTATTTTCATGGTGATCATCGGCATTGTGTTGATTCCTGTCAATTTGGGCATACTTCCCTTTTCGGCAAGCGCACAGTTAGGAATTCTTATGGTAATTTTCGCTATCCAGATGCTTGCCTTCGGAAACACTCCAATTGGCCCATTTCCGCGCAGCTGGATAGTGCTTGCGTTTGGTCTTCTTTTTGCCCTATTGGGAGCTATATCATGCATCATTCCAGAAATTTTGGTACAGTTTCTGACAATTCTTGTCGGCGTCCTCAATATTTTGGGCGGCGTACTAGCTCTGGCAAAAATGCTGCCTTCCAAACAGCGACGCCCAGAGGAACCGCGCAAACCCACTCCCCCAATACTCACTAAGCTCTTTGCAACACAGCTTACCCTCAACCTCCTACAAATCCTTTTTGGCATGTCGATGCTCGTTCCTGGCATGGTTCCAGGGCTGGTTATCGGTGTAATCCTTGCTGCAAATGGGTGTGTGCTCCTCTATCTTCTCCACATCTTACTCATGCTGGATACAATGCGCAGCGAGATGGAAGCTGCCAAATAAGATGTATCTTTGCAAGGAGGTTTAGGATGTTCAAGTTTGAAGAAGGAAAATGCTACAAAATGCCAGCACACTTTGGCGGGGTTCCTTTCGATCCCGATGCCAAAGCCATTTACGACGACGTCGTTACGATCGACTTTTGCTACACCACGGACGCCGAGAAGCTTTCCAACTACCTGCCGGAAGGTCTCGAGCTCATAAAGCCCGAATTGACCGTTGAATATCAGCAGTGCAGACAGGTCGAATGGATGGCCGGCTCGGCCTACAACCTAGTCTGTGTTACCGTTCCGGTACGGTTCAATGGCCGTCACGACCATCTGGAAGGGATATTTGTGCTCGTCATGTGGGAAAACAAGACAACGCCGATTCTGACAGGGAACATGATGGGCGTCCCCAAGATTTATGCCGACATTGAAGATTTACATATTCTTGCCGACAACTTCCGAACTTGCATGAGTTTTGAGGGCAAAACGTTCCTAGAGTTGGAAGCGATTAGGCAGACAGCCATGAGCGGGGATCAAGTAAAGGCAATGGACACCGATCTCAATACCATTGGGTGGCGCTATATACCAAAAGTGGGCGCTCCGGGAGCGGATTTGAGTCAACCGATTCTCTTTCCAATGCACCGCACCCCAAAGGTCGGCTGGACTGGGACAGGAACGTTGAAATGGACCGCTTTGACCTGGGCACAAAACCCGCTGCAGTACTACATAATCGATCAAGTGGCAGAGCTGCCCATACTCGACATAGCGCCTATCGTGATAACGCAAGGCGAGCAAGTTTTGACGGAAGCGCGAGGGCGTGTCTTAAGTTAAAGTCGCTCTCGGCAGTATGTCCGCAGCAACAAATAGTCTAATAAGAAATGGTATCCATCGGTGAATAGTGGTATCCAAAGGAGGTCATAAATTATGGAAGAATACACGAAATACTACGAAAACAAAGTTGCCGTTGTCACCGGTGCCGCTTCAGGCATAGGCCTCGCGCTTTGTGAGTTGCTCTTGGAGTATGGTGCAAGAACCATCGTCATGGCGGACCTTAACGGCGAGAAATTGAAGGCGGAAAGCCAACGACTAGAGCTTGCATACCCCAAAAAAGTGCTTGCAATCCAGACGGATGTCTCCCAAAAAGAAAGTGTGGAAGCGATGATCGCGGAAGCAGCTAGATTCGGAGGAGGCCAGATTCATTTTCTTTTCAACAACGCAGGCCTTGGCTTGTGGAAGCGTTTTGACGACACAACTGACAAGGATTGGAATTTTGCCTTCGATGTAAATTTCTTCAGCGCGTTCCATGGCATTCGGGCGGTTCTGCCCATCATGCGGGCGCAGGGAGGCGGCCATATTGCAAACACGGCTTCCGGTGCCGTTTACTCGCCAATGGCGGAGCAAAGTATGTACTGTGCCACAAAATCCGCTTTGCTTGGGCTTACCGGCGCGCTGCGTTATGAACTCTGGGACGAGAATATCCGCTTTTCAACCGTTATTCCAGGCTCCGTTGCCACCTCAATTTGGGATAATGTCGGAGGCCCTCCCGCTTCCGCCATTTCGCCTAGAGAATCGGCACAAGGCATTCTAAAAGGACTGGCAGCCAATGAAAGGGTCGTTATCGTCACGGAAGCCGATCGCGACGCCGCCAGGAATACGTACCGCCCCGAGATTGCCCAACATACGGATGAATATTTCCTAGGAGTCGCTCGACAAAGACGAGAAGGAAAGCTAGGCCTCTGAATAAGCTATGGCGCTTTCTCCCGTGGACCTAAAGACCGCGAAGACATAACGAATAGAGAGGCTACATTCCCATTCCAGCTCCATGATTTATAATGTAGGTGTCCAGTAGAGAAACACAAGCGATAGCAGAAATGCAAGCGAGATAAAACTAACAATGATACCTGTCAGGACGACTTTTGGCAGAATGATATATTTTTAGGCTGTCTAATAGCATTGTCAAGTTTGCGCTGCTTAGCTAGCTTTGCACAAATTTGCCGTGCGCCACTGTGCGCTCCTACTTTGCAATGCTGCTTAGCTAACCCTGCACAAATTTGTCATGCGACCATAAACAGCTGCGATATAGCCTTTTTATTCAATAATATAGCAAGAGCTAGCCTAGCTGCATGGAAAGGAAAACCTGTATGCCCATCTGCTTGATTTCATCCTGTATGGCTTCGA
>MWDY01000139.1 GCA_002070755.1 Spirochaetes bacterium ADurb.Bin110
GGCCAGATATATCTGCCGCGACTTGGTCGGAACCGCCACGGTTACCACGCAAATCTAAAATAAGCGAATTCACCCCTGCTGCACAAAATGCATCTAAGGCGTTCACTACTCCATCGGTCACTTCTGTTGGATATATCGCATAGTCGTCAAAGTGGATCACGTGGTAAATTCGCAAATAGCCAACATTTCCCTCCAGGATTCGCCATTCCACATTCTTGCGAAGTTCTTCCATAGTAGGAATTGGCGCGAGATCAAAAAGGCTAAGATCAGCAAAATTATCGCTGTACGCAGTCAATGTAGCTATAGTAGTTTTTGGTGATTCTTTCACTACAGTGTCTTCTTTTTGTGATCGCTCCTCGGCTGTCACTGCAAAGAATTCAATAACCGCCTGCGTACCAATAGGCGCGCGGGTAAGCGCTTGCAATCGCTCGAGAGCGAGGTCATCCTTTGTTGCCCAATTTTTAAACCAACGCGTATCTGCTCCAACAAGAGCTTTCTGAATCGGTACGCCATTCCATGCGGCAATGCGCGTTCCCGGACATATACCAGCCAGAGCTGCAGGGCCCTCCGGCTTTACTGCAGCAACCACTATAGACCCATCATCGAGCTCAGCAAGCCCAAGTCCATAGCTGCCACCAATAAAGCGCTCCTTCAAATCGTCGAACGGGCTTGTTATCTTCACATGGCCGTCGGGAATGCACTTCAGGTATTCAACCATCGCAATGCGATACGAATTCCGATCCTTTTCAGCCTGCGCCGCCATAATTTTTTGTCCGAAATAAGAGGCCATTGAGTCCCATGGAATTTGTTTCCAATCGCCAAAAGCATACGTTCGCGATAAAAAATCATGCATGGCAAAAAAGCTTGCTCCCCAACCTAACTCGCTATAATCTCCCTCATCGGGAAAAGAGAGCTCAGCAATTTCAGCTCCCCGATTCGAATCTGCATTTCCCGATCCTCCACTCTGGGCCAATAGTGGCATTGGGCTTAGCACGGCACACAAAATAGCCATAAAGATGAATGAGAGTCGCTTCATACTATTCCTCTTATATTGCAAAATTGTCTGCTTTTAATCGCTTTTACGAGTGGGCCGAAATAGTTAATCCTTATTTTTCCGAAAGAGCTTATTCAGATCGATATCAGCCCAATCTGAGTATCCATAACTCCGAAAGAGCAATAGCATGTCTTCTGGAATTGCGATAAGCTGAAGCACGGTACCGAAGAGCGCCCCTTCTACCACAGGCCCGCCATTCTCGATCGTTCTATCCATCATTGCTTTGACCATATCGAGGCTGATGCCCTTTTGCCATTCCGGCGACGCAAAGAGTGCGTCCAGACACTTTTGCCGATCATCGTACGCATTGTCCGGAAGCTCGACGATTTTCCCCTTCCATGGCTCGTACGTAGGGCGGGCAAAGTTATTGAGCGCGTACAAGGCACCATTTTTCTGCTCGATAACATGAGCATCGAAAGTAGGCTTCTCCACAGAGACGGCGCGTTCACCGCTTGCGGCTTGGATAATGTAGGATGCATCCATTTTTGTCGTCACAATGTTTTGGATCATCTCGTCGAGCGTTTCGCTCGTACGAAGGAAATCAAAAAGGGAGGCCACCGAAAATACCGCATCTTCATTGATATTTGGGTCTGAAGCCGAACCATTGTTGAGTTCGACAAACACGCCTTTTTCATTTATCCCTGTTTCGACATATACCTGCCCTAGTGGTCTAACATTCGCAAAGGATAATCCTCCATCAGTAGGATTGAAAACCACGAGCGCCATATAGCGAAGATACGGTTGCATCGCTGCTTGGGTCATGTCCCAGTTACGCGCAAAATAGAGCTTCCCGTCGGCTGTACGAGGTCCAGAGACGGCTATTCCCGAACACGAGGCTGTAGCCTTTGCCGCTTCTATGACCAAGTCTGGCAAAATATAAAAAGAGGCGTCCAGCATTATGTGCTCTTCAAAAGATAAACCCGAAGTCTCAGACATTCCTTCTATAAGCTGCTTCATTTCTGGCATGTAGGTTTGGAATGTAGCTTGTACGCCTTCGACATGTTCTTGTCCCAAGCCACGGGCTTGCAGATCGGCGATGATCTCCGCATAGAATTCTTTGAGCTCCCTTGAGAGCAGCGCCCCATATTGTCGACCCATCTCGCGCCAGCTTCCCTTGAGGCTTAATACAGAATAAGAGCCAACCATGGTTCGATAGCTTCTTCCTTCATGGAATGATGCTATCGGAATTAGCCCAGGGATTTCTGGGGGCAGTGGATCGACAGAGCCGACAACATCCAGCTTTTCCGTCGAAGAAGCTATGGTGGGGCGGATTTCTTGAGCCCCAGCACCTGCTGATCCAGCACCTGCCGATGGAGTGAAGATATCTTGTGAAGATAGAGAGCTCAGCGCAATGAACAACACAATAATTGCTATGATGATCTTTTTGAGAAACCTTGGTCGTGCCTTATTCCATAAAGCCGCCGATTTTTCCAGCTTTCTCATTGTTTTCTCCTTAGAATACTCCCTAGAATATTCCTTAGAATGCTCAGCAATTAGAAGGATACATCAAAAAACTATACCATGGCTTTTGCATCAAAGATAGCTTAGGAATTTGCTGTATAACCGCTCCCTGGCACAGGAGCTATAGAGAATCCGTATAGCTATCAAAACTGCGACGAGGTGCTCTCGGCCCGAGCCGCTCCCGCGGCATCACCCCAAGCGCCCGCTCAAGCTTCTCAATTTGAGAAAGCATCCACCAGCGCGAGCCATGCCTCGTTCAGCTTTTCTATTGTGTTCGGTGGCTATGGGCATTTTGGCTTTGAATTTTTTATGCCGAAGGCCAGCGGTCCACTATCATCGGCGTATTTCATCGAGCTCGGCACGAATGGCATAGGCGCAAAGACCAATAGCGGCCAGTCGTATCTCAATGGCTTTTCGATGAGCACTGGCTTAAGGGTATATCTATAGAGATTATTCGGTCCAATGGGCACCGCGTGCCCTGAAGAAGGTGATAGTACCATTAGGTAGCATAAAGAACAAAGCATAGCTCCAGTTTATCCCTCAAGCCAATTTTCAATATCGAGTGAACCGATATCTGCATAATGCTTCGTATTACTAGTGACGAGAATTCTTTATGTCCTGGATTGCGCTTAACAAGTATTTTGTGGTAATGCACAATACAGTTGATGAAAATCATGCACCACAGAAAAGCAAAATTCTATATTCCAGATGAACACGCGCTTTTGCGTGCCTTTGCGTGCTTTTGTGTGCTTTTGCGTGCCTTTATTTTATGATTGTTTATAAGTAACAGCTCGACCGCGATCACCTTCTCGCCTCAGCTTTCCTTGTTTTTGAAGTCGAGAAAGAAGGCGATAGGCCTGCGAAGCATTTATCTTACATAATTCGGCTGCATCGCTACGAGCTATATATCCATTTTTTTCCACATATTGAAGAACCATCTGCTCATGCTGAAGAGGTTCAAAGCGATGTTGTCGAATATAAGCAGCCTTTTTACCTAGAGAACGATAGACAAATGCTGAAAGATGCCAAGCTCGTCCCTTGTTTTCACCGCGCTCTTCTATCAGTCCAGATTCTACTAATTGATTGAGTGTAAAGCGAGCCTCTGTCTCTGGCTTTTGAATAAGACGGGCAGCGTTTGTGGTAGTTAGTGAGCCTTCTTGCCACAATTCATTTAGAATCAGCAGCGCATCAAGGCTCAATGCTCTATTTTGCTGAGATTCATTGACAATAAGTTTGACAAAATCAAGATTCGCTTCTCCGCCATAAAGCACAACAATAACTGTGCTACTGTTGCTTCTGGCATAGGATGGCGCTGGTCTACCATTGCGAAGCTGTTCGAAAAAGATGGTATCTATGCCACGCCCTGTACGTTCGACAATTCCTGCTCGCTTAAACGCATCGGCGAGAAGCGGATTCCGTGGCTTGGGTGCGGTAACAAGGAGGTTTTCGAGTCGGACTCCTTCAGGGAATCCTCCTGGATTGCTGATTTCGATTCTATTCTCATACCACTGAAAATGTATTGCTCCAAGAATAGAATAATCTCTATGAATCATGGCATTGGCGAATGCCTCACGTAACGCTCTTTCTGGATAATCTGGTATGCCTATGCGAAGTAAACCCATCATTAGTTCTTTCTCGCGATTCCGAGCTCGGATTCTTGATTCTATTTCTTCTATTGTCCGGAAAAGTGGCCATCTGAAAAAATCATTTACTTCGACTTCGAGCCCTTGTAGAACCTGAAATGCGACTTCATGAGTTGGAACAAATGTGCGAAGAGCATCTTCCTTGCCAAATAATAGTAGAGCAGCAAGAGTGAGTTTACATTGCTCGCAATCTTCTTTAATTACACCCAATGCTTTTGCAAGCTCAAGATCAGGAAGATCAAGCAAGGACTCATCACTTCGCCCTCGGCGCTCTCTTATGCATCGGCGAACCCTTTCAAATTCGAGAGGATCAAGATCATCCCAATGAGCATGTGAAACAATACAGGCAGAAGGATCAATCCTACTACGGTCGGCTTGCAGAGACTGTATAGAGAAGCTATCCATGGGAATACATGATGGTTTTCCATCTCCTCCAATAATACGACGTGTAAAAACGCCATCGCTTGTACTAATAATCTGCTCCTGTGGATCAATTTCGATGGCGATAATATCCTTATTATCGATTTGGCATACTGAGATATTAGGTGAAATCGAAGGACGAGTCCGAGAGGCGATAAGCGCTGAAAGCTTATTGATATCGGTTATGTTATTGTGCCGCGGGCGAGTTCCTGTTATGCGTCCATCATCTTCGACCCCAATGAGAAGCCACCCACTTTTGCTACTCAATCGATTTGCCATGCATACAAGAGCTCCGATTAATTGATGATCACTAAGCGCAGCATGTTCCTGACCTTTGAATTCAACATCGATAGTCTCACCACCAGAGATAAGCAGTTGTAGAAAATCCGAGGTTACTTTATGCATTTCTGAGATCATCTTGGTTGCTGCTCCATATTATGAGATTTAAATCTAATCTACCTCTTTATTGTCCTTCAATCACCTTGTGGGTTGTTTCGAGCAGAATATCATCGACCGCAATGGATGAGGTGCACTCTCCTGGTTCGCATATAGAGCTCATTACCGCTTTGTTGGCTTCGATCACCATAGGAATTGCAGCGCGTGGGGTTATCTTGTAAGTATCGATGACGAGATCGAAATGTGCCATCGAATCCCATTTGATACCATAGTGAACTTCCAAGAAGGCGGTTCTGATCCTGTCTGCTTCAATGACAGCATTCTCCGCGGCACGCTGATCTGAAATATTATACCGCTGCTTATAGGTCGCGACTCGCTGCGGAAATGGCGCCTTGATGCGTACATTGAGCACATCGCGATAGGAAGCGAGCACCTTGAAAGCGCCTCGGCCCACAATCACCACATCGCCAAGTTTTGCAAGCGCCATAATGACACGATCGAACATGACGACAATTTGATGCGTCCGCTCATCGAAGCGAGTCCAAAAATTGGGAATGCTATCGTAGGCTTCCTTGACATCGACAAAACCATATTGCAGCAGTACTTGTTCGATTGTCTCTTTTGTAGCAAATCGATAACCAAGCTTCTGTGCAACCGACTGCGCAATCTGAGTTCCCCCTGAGCAAGGTTCTCTCGAAAAAGTGATCACACTCACAGCGTGCCTCCTGCGTTATCTAATTCTTCTCTCTACATAAAGTATTGGCCAAAAGACAGGTGGAGTCAAGGAAAAGAAATCCTCCAAAGGAATCCGCCAATATAAAAGCACCTTAAAGCGATTATAATGTCGATAATTATTTTGAGGGACTCTTGGTGTCCCTCTCAAGGAGTATAATCAAAAATAAAAAATTGCAGGTGGAGGCCTCCATGAGCCAAACCGAAAGAATTTTCTACATCGATCGCATCATAAGGGAACATGGAGGCGTCTCCACTCATCAAGTTTGTGAAAAATTCGAGGTCTCGAGTCGCCAGGCTAAGCGCGATATCGAATATCTGCGCAATAGGCTCGATGCACCGATAGTCTGGTCGCGTCGTAGGATGCGATATGAATACTCTGAGCCGTGGAATAGCCTAAAGTTTGCAGATGAGACATCGTTCTTTGCACTTGCCTTTCTGAAAGCAATCCTTAACCGATATGCCTATGTTCCTGTAGTATCCGAGGAAACGATGAAGTTGCTTGAGGAGAAAATCGCCGGGCGCTATGGAGCAATCTCCAACAGAGTCCGCTACGAGCTTCCAGACATGGAAATCATCGATGGCGAGGTCGCGTACACGATGTGCCAGGCTCTCTTAGACAATAGCCTACTCGAAATCTCCTATACTGACGCGAAAGGCGAATGGAGTGTGCGGCGAATTGTACCGCTACGACTCGTCAATTATGCGGGCAAATGGTACTGCATCGCTTTTGATGAAAAAACTATGCAGATGAGAACTTTCTCAATATCGCGCATAGCAGATGTACGGCCTGCAGGCCTTCCAAACTATGTGCTTCCGGAGAGCGATGCAATCGAACGCTATCTTTCGTCATCATATGGCATTTTCAAAGGCGACGTGCTTGGCACAGCAACCCTGCGCTTCTTTGGGGGTGCAGCTCGCGCGGTGAAAATCCAACAATGGCACAAGGATCAACAGATTACCCTCGTGACAGGTGTCGGCGACCCCGATGCCATCGACCTCTCCATCCCTGTGCACGACTGGACCGAAATTCTTGGCCGCGCTCTTCGCTGCGGTTCAAACTGCGAAGTGCTCGGACCGCCAGAATTCCGCAAGCTGTGGGAAGAAGAGATAAAGAGAATGGTGGAGAGAGCAAGGGAAAAATGAAGAATCTAAGGAATAATTAAAAAAAGAGGCTGTCCCGTAGGAGCAGCCTTCTTCATTTGGTGGCTTCAAGAGCCGTGTTAGCGGGTAAAGATTCCATTTCTTGGTAAGCTAAATATATGATAGGATATTAATGGATGAGTTGTCAAGCATAAAATTTTCTAAATTGGAGGGATTTATGCTTAGGTTTGCTTTCGACATGGGCACGAATTCAATCGGGTGGGCTGTTGTAGATGCTAATCAGAATGATTCAGAAGTAAAAATACTAGATATGGGTGTAAGAATTTTTAGCGATGGTAGACAACCAGGTAGAAAAGGAGAACCAGGAGACCCTTTAAATCAGACAAGGCGTATGAAGAGAGCTCAGCGTCGTCAGCTTGAG
>MWDY01000140.1 GCA_002070755.1 Spirochaetes bacterium ADurb.Bin110
ATAAGACTTTTTCTAGCCCGAGCAAAGCTTGGCAACGAGGCTGGCGTACTCGGAGCGGCCGAACTGGCTAGACAAGCCTTCAATAGTGTCTCGAAACGTTGAAACACCTTCGGCAAAAACAAGTCATCAGAAAATAATCCAGAAATAAATCCTAAGCGCAGAAAATCGATATAATAATGAACCTTACCTTGATTTTTGTGGTCTGCTTCTGCTATAGTACGCTCGTTCTAACCAAGCCGAGATAGCTCATCTGGCAGAGCGGCGCACTCGTAATGCGCAGGTGTCGGGTTCGATTCCCGATCTCGGCTATGATGCTGTAGCATGAATTCCATTGTTCATAGATTCGGCAGAGCCGTTTCGAGCCAGGTCCCTCAAAATCCTCAGCTTTCTCGTAATCTTTTGGCTGCAGGCTATACGCTCAGTGGCTGGAAGGATGCATATTTCGGTGGTAAAGGCCTAAATAGAGTGTATGCTCGCATGAATGCTGCAATAAGCAGAAACATGAGCCACTCTTTTAAGGATTCGTCGCGTAGCGCAATGGTCAATATCTTCTTCCCATGCGAGCTTCTATATGCGATGGATATCACAGCTGTTTTTCCGGAAGCATTGTCCGTATACATTGCAAATTCAGACTGTGGAGAGGTCTTTGCAGAATCGGCAGAAGCTATTGGCATATCCGAAAGCTTGTGCTCTTATCATAAAATCATGATCGGTACAGCTAAGACAGGAGTACTTCCTAAGCCACTAATTATAGCCAATACCACTTTGGCCTGCGATGCTAATCAGCTATCCTTTAGGTGCCTTGCCGAAGAATATGGCAGCCCTCATTTCATAGTCGACGTGCCTCATACAGTAGACAAGGAGTCTGTACACTATGTGGCTTCGCAACTAAGAAATTTCACTGTCGTTCTAGAGGATCTCTTGCACAGTTCTATGTCTGAATCGAAACTTCGAGACACCGTCGATAGGGCCAATCGCACGATCAAGGCCTACCGAGAATACTTGAGCATTCGCGCAAGGACCTCGCTCCCCGTATCCATGACTGGCGAACTGTTTTCTCTTGTTGCGACGCATGTGTTCCTGGGAACAGCCGAGAGCGAACAATACGCCATTGCAATAAAAGAATTGGCACAGAAAGCCTCTCTAGATCGAAGGAAAAAACGCATTCTATGGCTGCACACTCTGCCAAATTGGCAGGATTCTATTAGAGTTCTTCTTGAAAACAACGAGCGCACCGAGATCCTAGCAAGCGATATGACTTATGATACACTCATAGATATGGACCCAGAAAGGCCTTACGAAAGCATGGCCGAACGCCTTGTATACAATATCAACAACGGAGGTGCGCAGAGACGAATCGATGCAGCCATAGTCTATGCAAATAAACTGCACGCCGATGGCGTAATTGTGTTTGGCCAGTGGGGATGCAAGCAAACGATGGGCATGTCTCATTTAGCAAAAATGGCACTCGAAAAGGAGGGCTTCCCTACCCTGGTGCTCGATGGAGACGGCTGCGATCCACGCAATGTGGCCGATGGCCAAATGGCGACACGAGTCAATGCTTTTCTGGAACAGCTAGAGGCATCGCGATGATTGGCTACACTTGCAAATACACGCCTATCGAGCTCTTATATGCCTTAGGAGAGACCTCCGAGCTGCTCAACCATGAAGTTCCGGATTTCGAATATGCCGAGAAATGGACCCATCCAAACCTTTGCTGCCATGCAAAGGCCTTCTTGCTGCATAGCTCTGAGCTGGACGAGCTTGTCTTGGTAAACTGTTGCGATTCCATTCGTAGAGCATACGATGTGCTGCTCGCGCAGAAATCCCATCGATTTCTATTTTTATTCGACCTTCCACACATAGATGACGGCTGCGCACAAGAAAATGTCAAAAAAGAGCTCGTCCGCTTGACTCAACGCTATATAGAAAATAATCCTGCCTCCTTTGATCGACAGCGATTCCTTAAAGCATGCAGGGCATCTTCCGTTTCTTCTTCTGATTTTGCATCTGATGCTTTCTTTGAGGCTCCATCTGAGGCTACTTCTAAACCTAAAGAACTCGATTCTGCGGCCCCATTCATCGCGATAGCAGGCGCGCGCGTAAGTCAAGAACTTCTTTCGACCATAAAAGAAAAGGTGCCCTATCCCGTGATCGATGCCACTTGTAGCGGAAACCGACATCTTGGCTTGTTGCCTCCGAATGCTGAAAATATGAGCTTCGATGAGCTTATGGATTGGTATGCAAAAGAATTGTTGCATTTTATCCCATGTATGCGTATGGCAAATATCGAGCCCCGCAGGGCGCTTTGGGAAAATGAGAATCTCTGTGGAATAATCTATAATACCGTCAAATTTTGCGACTATTATGGTTTTGATTATTCCCGAGTAAAAAAAGAAGTAAGCCTACCTATCTTGAAGATCGAATCCGATTTTACGCCTCAATCCGAAGGCCAGCTCTCTACGCGCCTCGAAGCTTTCCTTGAAAATATTCATGCTCGACAAAAAAAGCCACAGAAAACTAAAAAGCTACAGCTAAGGCATTCGGCCCTCTTTGGAGGAATCGATAGCGGCTCGACCACGACAAAGATGGTTGTCATCGATCGAAATAGGAAAATTCTCGCTTCGAGCTTAGTACCCACCGGTGCCCAAACACAGAAAAGCGCGCAGAAAGCGCTGCAGGAAACATGTCGGCAACTCGATATAGAACCGGACGACTTGGCATCTATTGTCTCGACAGGCTATGGCCGAAACAACATAGCATTCGCAACAGGCAGCAAAACCGAGATAACCTGTCACGCAAAAGGCGCGTTTTTTCTTGACCCCACTATTCGCACCATAGTGGATATAGGCGGACAAGACAGCAAAATTATCCGTATAGACAATGAAGGCAGCGTTGTCAATTTCGTCATGAATGACAAATGCGCAGCCGGCACAGGGCGCTTCCTAGAGATGATGGCTCGCGCCCTCGAGCTAGATATCGACAATATGGTCAGCACTGGCCTAGCATGGAAAAGCGACCTTACGATCTCTAGCATGTGTACGGTTTTTGCCGAATCCGAAGTCGTCTCGCTCATAGCGGACAATCGCTCTATTGCAGACATAGTGCACGGGCTCAACAAATCGATCGCTTCGAGAATAACTTCGATGATCAGCAGAGCTGGAGGCCAAGCGCCATATATGATGACAGGAGGCGTAGCCCGAAACACCGGTGTAGTTAGAGAACTCGAAATAAAGCTCGGCGAACGACTCATTATCTCTGAAATTCCGGAGCTCTGCGGTGCTCTTGGCGCCGCGCTATCTGCTCTGGAATTGATGGAAGCATAGGCAATCTCTTTGCAATAAATGAATATGGCAATAAGGGAGGAAAAGAGCATGGAAAAAGCAAAGGTGGGCATAATTGGCGGATCGGGCCTTTATGAAATCCAGGGAGCAAAGGTAGTCGAAGAAATCAAAGTGGATACTCCTTGGGGATCTCCCTCCGACGACATCACCATTGCGGAGATTGAAGGCGTCAAGACAGCCTTCCTGCCTCGCCATGGAAAAGGGCATTTTCTTCTGCCCACCGAAGTCAATTCGAGAGCCAATATCGCGGCTCTAAAAATGCTCGGTGTCCGTGAGATCCTAGCATTCTCTGCGGTTGGGAGCCTCAAGGAGGATATTCATCCACGCGATTTCGTATTGCCCTCTCAAATTATAGATAGAACCAAGGACAGGCCAGGCTCCAGCTTTTTCGGAGAAGGTATTGTCGCTCATTTGAGCTTTGCGGATCCCTTTTGCATGCGGCTTTGTTCGATAATAGAGCCTTTCATTTTAGCGCGAGGATTGCGCCTGCATACCAATGAAACCCTAATCTGTATGGAAGGACCTGCTTTCTCGACAAGGGCAGAGAGCCAGCTTTACCGTTCCTGGGGCGCTGGCATAATCAATATGAGCGTGCTGCCAGAGGCAAAATTGGCTCGCGAAGCAGAGATATGCTATGCAATGGTCTGTATGGCGACAGATTACGACTGCTGGAAAATAGACCATGCGGATGTGACCGTTGATATGGTCGTACAAAACCTCAATGCAAACTCAGCTCATGCCAAGGCATTGATCCTGGAAGTGGTACCAGCCTTAAATAAGTATGCCGAGTGCAGCTGTCATGCTGCCATGAGGGGTGCCATTATGACTGCTCCATCAAAGCGCAATCCAGAAACCATGGCTAAACTTCGAGCAATACTCCCTGAGCTTGAGCTCTAGAGTCTATGGGCAACTAGATGTAAGTAGCCCAGCTTGACCCCATTAGCCTTGCCAATTACTCTGTCCTCATGAAAATCTTGATAGCCAACGATCATGGCGCTGTGGCGTTAAAATTTCGTCTCTTGCGCTGGCTCGAAAGCCAGGAGCACCAAGTTGTCAATCTAGGTGTCGATACCGAAGATCGTGTCGATTATCCAGATCAGGCAGCCCTAGCCGTAAAAGAATATTTTAGGGGCGGTTACGATTTGGGCATTGTATGCTGTGGTACGGGCATTGGCATATCGATTGCCGCCAATAGATTTAAAGGTATTCGCTGCGCACTCATTCATGATGGCTATACCGCACGCATGGCAAAAGAGCACAATAATGCCAATTTCCTAGCCTTTGGCGGCCGTGTGGATTACAAAGAGCCAGTCGAGGAACTCTTGAGCGTCTTCTTGCATGCAGAATTCCAAGGAGGGCGCCATGCCGAAAGAGTCTCAAAGCTCGATAAGATTTAGGCTATCTTGTAGATAACACCCATTTTCGCAATCTCGATATCCTTTAGGCCAGCATCTTGCAGATGGCCCTGCATTGCCATGAGTGCCTCTGGTTCGCCATGTACAAGAAAGGTCCCCTTTAGGCGCTCTTTTTCGATACAATCGAGCCATTCTACAGTCTCTTTCCAATCGGCATGCGCAGAAAAGGCATCGATTTCTTCGATATTTGCGCGAACTTGAAACCAATCGCTCTGAATACGCACCTCTTTTGCGCCATCTCTGAGTCGTCTGCCCAATGTTCCCTCGGCCATATATCCCACGATGAGCACGGTATTCGCAGAATCACCGAGCTCGTGCATAAGATGATGCTGAATCCGTCCAAATTCGCACATACCATCGGCAGAAATGATTATGAGAGGACCCTTGGCCTGATTGAGAGCCTTGGAATCCTCCACGGATCGGGAAAAATTGAGAGCTGAAAAACCAAAGGGATTCTTGGCATGGGTCGTAAAAAGATCGTAAGTCTCCTTATCGTAGCATTCTGGATGTATCGCAAAGATACTTGTCGCATTGAGAGCCATGGGCGAATCCACCCATATCGGAATATCGGGTATCCTACCCTGATCGTGCAAAAGATGAAGGCAAAAGATCAGCTCCTGTGTGCGCTCCACTGCAAAAGCTGGAATGATGAGCTTGCCTCGCCTTTCAGCAGTCCTATTAACGACATCTTCGAGGTGTCGAAGAGCATCCATTGTGGATTCATGAAGACGATTTCCATAGGTGCTATCTAGAATGAGAAAATCTATTTTATCGAGGCATTCGGGATCCTTGATTATTGGCTTGCCTTTGCGCCCCAAGTCTCCGGAAAAACCAAAAATAGCTACATTCCCAGCCTTGTCCTTTGCCGAAATTCGCGCAAAAGTCGATCCTAGAATATGGCCTGCATCGAGAAATTCTACTTGTACTCCATCAGCTATAGATATAGGCCTATGATAGCTGACCGTTAAAAACTGATCCATCGCTCGTATAACGTCGAAGTCGTCATACAAAGGCTTCCAATCGAATTTCTCGTGCCTTTTATCCGCTTGTCTGGAAAGATAATCGGCATCTCTCGCTTGAATGTGTGCGGAATCCGTCATAATCAAATTTGCGAGATCTCTGGTGGCCGATGTAGCATAGATGTTGCCAGTGAAACCCTTTTTTACCAAGTAGGGCACAAGCCCACAATGATCGTAATGCGCATGAGTAAGCACTAGGGCATCGATGGATGAAGCCTCTATATCATCTCCAAGCAAAGCCCTATTCTTGCTATCCGCTTTAGCCCTTTTCCCCTGAAAAGCTCCACAGTCTATGAGAATCCTTGTAGAATCTACTTCGAGAAGGTGCTTCGAACCCGTAACCTCCTCAGCCGCCCCTAGCGAACGAATACCGATGCTCATGCCCTCACTATACCCTGTTGCGAAAGAGTCCGCAATTCGATACATTAGTACAGGCTCATGTGCGCTGATACGCTCACCCTTAGGGTTGAAAAACTCTCTTCAAACGGTGAGGGTATAGCTTTTTCAGAAGGAAAAGCAGTCTTCTTGCCTTTCGCTATTCCAGGCGAGACGGCGCTTGCGGAAATAATCGAAGAACATTCTAGCTTTTCGAGAGCAAAACTCATCGATATAGAAGAATCCTCCCCTTATCGGGTGGAACCTTTTTGCCCTCATTTTGGCGACTGCGGCGGTTGTACTCTTCAGCATATTGGATTTGAATACCAAACATTGCTCAAAAAACAAGCGGCTCAAGAGACCTTTATCCGTATCGGAGGCTTTGATCCCGGAGAGCTTCAAATCATCACAGGAGAAAACTACCATTATCGCAATCGCGCCCAGATCCATGCCTGTGGAGACGGTAGTCTTGGTTTTGCAAAGACTGGCTCACGCGAGAGCGTAAGGGCATCTCATTGCCCTGCCCTCGTTCCAATTATCGAGCGCTGGCTGATCTCCGAAAATAGAAAAGCCCATCCCTATCGCGCCCTGTCCGCCCTGATCGGCGACAGACCTCGCTTTGTAGTTTTTGGCCAGGAAGATCGCCTTTACATTGAAGGAAGAGACGGCTTTGGAAAGGCAAAAGTAATCGGTAAGGAATTGAAGTTCTCGCTTGCAAGCTTTTTTCAGAGCAATATCTCAATGCTCGAAAAGCTAATTGCACAGGAAGTCGCACCGTTGGAGGGTAAGCGAGCTCTCGACCTCTATTGCGGTGCCGGCCTTTTTTCGCTATTCCTGGCGGAAAGATTCGAAGCTATAGATTGTGTCGAAAGCGAAGCTGCTTCTTTGGAAGCTGCTCGAACGAACCTCGGATCGACAAAGGCAAAGATCGAGTTTTCGTGCACCACAGTGGAACATTGGACACAAAAAGCTCCGACCAGCCTATCCTTCGATTGTATCGTTGCCGACCCACCGCGAACTGGAATGGCACCGCAGGTGCGCACATGGCTTTCTCTTGTAGATGCTCCAGCTCTTCTCTATATCAGCTGCGATCTTGCAAGCCTTGCACGCGATCTGCGAGACCTTTTTCAAAAAGGCTGGCAGCTCGAAAATATGACACTTTATGACTTTTATCCTCAGACGGGAAGGCTCGAAGCGGCCGTCCATCTAATAAAGGAGGCTAGACATGGCCCGTAATGGTCCTTTCAAAGGCAGATCTATTTCGGTAGTAAACGATCTATCGCTGGATGAACAACTCTATCTTTACCGCAAGACTCGAGAATTGAAAGAAACCGCGCGAGCCGGTGGCGATGTAGAAAAGTTCCGGATCAACGATAAGGATTATCAGGTGTACTTGATTTTTATGGAGAACTCTACGCGGACCCGCGAATCCTTTAGAAATGCAGGCAAATTCCTGGGCGCTCGGGTCAATGTCTTCGACGCCGCAACAAGCTCATTCAATAAGAACGAATCTATAACCGATGCTATCAAGATGCTCTTTGGCTACTCCGATGAGTCTTGTTTCATACTTCGCACAACTCTCGAA
>MWDY01000141.1 GCA_002070755.1 Spirochaetes bacterium ADurb.Bin110
AAAGATCATCCTGCACGAGCTTTTGCACCTCAAATACCCAAATCACGGCAAAATGTTCAAATCGCTGCTCGCCACTTACCTTGCCAGACTCGGCGCAAATACCAGGCATGCTGAGCCCGCTGAACAGGCCCGTGCAGAAAATGAATAACTGGAAGGGTCCAGATATTTTGGACTCAAAGATAAGAGAAATCTATGAATTCAGCTCCTCATATTCCCGAGGAGCCATATACCCTCGCGCAGAATGCTTTCTTACGCTGTTGTAATATAATTCTATGGAGCTGACCCGTGCCTTTCGCGCCTGATCCTTTGTCTTGAATCTGGCTCAGTCATCGTGGACGATATCGACCTACCGACAATCTTGCGTGTAAACAGGTCCAAGAATGCCGCAAGATACAGATAACTTTCGTGCGTGGAAACATAGGTAATGTCTCCCAGCCACACCTTGACACTCTCGCCGTACTTCTCATGCTCGCTCGCCCAACGGTAGAGACTATTCGGATGCACTGAAAGTTGTTAAGCTACTTGAGATACCAGCTACTCATCATCGAGCACAATCTTGGCAGCTGCTACCTTAAACTCCTTGTTGAACTTCCTTCTGGACATGAACCCTTCCTCTTTCTCTTCATTTCATGTCCAGTTTATCACCCCTCCATTCATAAAGCGTGGCAATGCTCATGGCTGTGTATCCCATTCTCTACTTTTCCCTATAAGCTTTAGAAAATCGGTGCGACAGTCCCATCAGCTGGTCAACCTCGAGGCGCATCGATTCAGTAAAGAACTGCGCATCTGCGCGGCGCGAGATAAGCTGTATGGGCAAGCCCTCTCGTTGCAACGCATACATTGCGTTGATGGGGTAGAGCTGATACTCGATCACCGAGGCTAAACCCAAGAAATCCTGGAGTGCGCGCGCCCGTTCTTGTTGGTCGCTCCAGTGATTGCACATCCACACGTAGAGATCCGAGTGAAAATGTGTCATAATGCCAGAATAGCCCGCAGCGCCAGCCTGGAGCGAGGCGAGCAGCGTTGCGGCGTTGGCATTGAAGAGCTTAAAGCCACTGCCTTTTGCCGCCGCAATTTTGATGCTAATATCTCCAATGCGGCAGCTTGTGTCCTTTAGAAAGCCAAATCTACCGATTTCCACGATGAATCGCATAAGGTCAACGTTGAGAAGCCGTTTATAGGGTGCAGGGCACTCATAAAAACCAAGAAGAATATCGCGATCGAATCGGCCAAGAAACGTCTCGAGATTCTTTTTGAACACTTCATCGTTTTCGTTTCGGCGTGCGAGGCGGTTGGTCACGAGGATCAGGGCATCGGCGCCAGTATCGGCCATCATCTTTGCTTCTTCTATCTGATCATCGAGCGTCTCGGCCACGTGGCCAGACACAAGCACAGGTACGCGGCCTTGCACAAATCGAATAGTCATGCGAGCAAGTGCAAGCCGTTCGTGCAGGCTGAGCTGGAACATCTCGCTCGATTGACAAACAGCGAAAAATCCAGCAACACCACGCGCAATATGCCACTCTATAAGCGCGCCCAGCGCATCCCAATCGATCCTGCCATCTTCCTTGTAAGGTGTAATAAGGGTAGGGTACACACCATCCGGAATTGTCTGTTTCATGATGACCTCATTTATACCCTGATAGTTTAGGAATAAAAAGTACAAGATCGGGAATATAGGTTATCAAGAATAGGACAATGATAATGACGAATACCATTGGCAAAATTTCTCTAATTATATCCTTCAGAGGTGCGCCAGAAAGCCCTGAAACAGTAAAGAGAAGCATACCATAGGGGGGTGTTGCAAGCCCAATCATGAGATTGAGCACCATCACCACGCCGAAATGCACAAGGTCAATGCCAAGCTGGCTCAAAATAGGAATGATAATTGGGGTAAATATGAGCTGGATTGGCGTGGTATCGAGGAAACATCCAAGAATCAGCAAGGCGATATTGAGAATGAAGAGCATTACATATTTGTTCTGAGTGAGGCCGAGCAAGAATGTGGCAATCACATTGGGAATTTGCTCAATGCTCACAATATAGGAAAATGCAAATGAGCTTCCTACAAGAAGCGAAAGCGTCCCGGTGGTGCGCACTGCGTTGATAAGGCACTGCTTGAGTTCTTTCCAGCCAAGCGCTCGATAGACAAAAACTGAAATGAGGATTCCATAGAATGCTGCGAGCGCTCCTGCTTCCGTTGGTGTAACGACACCAGTATAAATTCCTCCCAATAAAATCACGACAGTAAAAAGCGCAGGCAATGCTTGTAAAGTAAATTTCCAAAATTCTCGAGGAGGGAAGCTCTTCCCTTCTGGATAATTTCTTTTATTAGAAATAATTGCATTATATATCAAAAGCGCTATTCCAATGAGCAAGCCTGGAATGATTCCCCCAAGAAACAGATAGCCTATCGACGTACTCGAAAGCATGGCGTACATAACCATAGGAATGCTTGGCGGAATAATTGGTCCGATAATCGCGCTCGCTGCTGAAATGGCGCAACTGTAGGCATCATCATAGCCCTGCTGCTGCATCGCTTTTAATTCCATATTGCCAGGCCCTGAGGCATCTGCAAGCGCTGAGCCGGTCATTCCAGAGAAGATGATAGAATTGATAATATTGACATGTGCAAGGGCGCCTTTTCGCTTGCCGACGAGTGCGCTCGAGAATGAAAAGATCATTTCAGTGACCTTACCAGAATTCATGATCTCAGCCATGAAAACAAAGAGCGGCACCGCAATGAGCACAAAGCTCGCATTCAAATTGGTTAGGAACTGAATCGCGACCATGTCGAGTGACGCAGCAGGGTTATCGGAAAGCAGAAAATAGAAGGCGCTGGAAAGCATCATACCCGGCGCAAGGGGAATGCCAAGCAAGAATACCGCAACGAATGAAACCACGAATACAATGAGCGGAATGTTCATTCTGCGCCTCCTGGGGCTTCTGGAGTAGTAAATTCTTTTACAATCTCAAGAGCGAGCCTAACAATCATATCCACCAGATACACAACAAAAGGGAAATATGCGATATTCATGGGAATCCGCAGTGCATCCGATTTTTTATAGGCCATGAACTGTACATAATTCCATGAAGGAACAAGAATAATCGCAAAAGCAATGAGAAGCAGCGCATTTCCCACAATGCGCATAATGCGTTTGGTTTCTGGTTTTGCTGCATCGTAGAGCATGGTAAATGCAACCTGTGTGCCCATCCGTTTGGAGTAAAGGCCTCCAAGCAGTGCAGTCCACACAAAACAGATGAGGCTCAATTCTTCTGGCCATATCAGCGGCTTGAAAAATTTACGCGCAAATATTTGGATCACAAAGGACACAAAAAGCGTACTAAATGTCAGTATAGGTACATAGAGTTCAATGCAGTCGACAAGGAATTTGCCTGTCTTTTTTAGCCAGTCTGGCATACTGCCTCCTCTTAATCTGCCCTCTGTAAAGGCATTGGCGCAAAGACATCGATAGGTTCAATCGACAACCACAAAGCGACGGTCACAAAGCAGAGCAATTGCCCGGCGCATATTTTGCTCCGGGCAATCATCCTGCACTATTTCAATTTTTGGATTTCATCATAGAGTGCCATATCCCAGTCTTTTGAGATATCTTTGCCTTCTGTAAGATAGAAATTCTTTGCATATGCAGCAAATGCATCTCGATCAGGATTTTCTATAACAATAAGGCCTTGCTGACGGAAGAAATCCAGAATTTCCTTCTCGTTATCGAGATTTGTTTTATCGCAGAATTGGCGTGCTTTCTCCAGTGCCTGCATAATCCAGTCTTGCTGTTGCTTTGTCAGGCTTTGCCATTTTTTCTCATTGATAGAAGGCCATACTGAGTCAACCAGATGATTAGTGAGAACTATGTACTTGGTGACTTCATAAAATTTGGCATTCTTATCTGTTGGGAGAGGATTATCCTGGCCATCAACAGCGCCGGTTTTGAGACCCATATACAATTCGTTAAAGGCCATTGGGGTTGGGTTTGCTCCAAGAGCTTTGCCCATAGCGATCCAGGTAGGACTCTGCGGAACACGCAACTTCACACCTTTCATCTGCTCGGGCTTTGTGACTGGGCCAACTTTTGCTATGAGGTTGAGCTGACGAGTACCAAGATAGAATGCGCAGAGCGGCCGGACACCTGTTTTCTTGGCCACATCTTCGAATATCTTCTTGCCGATGGGGCCATTAAAAGTCTTCGTCATCTGATCATAGCTTTGGAATGTATAGGCTGCGCCAAACATCGAAAGGTAAGGGACAAATTCTGCAAGCCACGATGCAGAACTATAGACCATATCGACTGTTCCCTTACGAATGGCATCCTGCTCGGCCTGCTGAGTAAATAGCTTTCCAGAATCATAGACGTCGACCTGAATTTGCCCACCTGAGAGTTTTTCCACCTCGTCCTTGAAAACGTACATTGCCTGTGTATGCGCATCGGTTGGTACGCTGACTGATGTGAACACAAGCTTGACAGGCTTTTGCTGAGCGAGAACTGCTGTGCTGGCAACAAGCAACATAATCAGCACTGCAACAATACACTTCTTCATAATGAACCTCCTTAGATTAATCCTCAATTTCTAGCCATTTGAATGGCTAAATTATCCTGCTTTCAAGACACCAACCGCCACCATGGCTATGCGAATATTCTCAATTTCTTCTGGACTACCTTGAATGAGTGGCGCGCGAGGATATCCTGCATCGAATCCATAAAGCCGAAGCGCTTCTTTCAAGAGTGGTGCTCCATTTGTTCTATTATTTTGGCTAAGGCATTTCAAAAATGGATAAATCTTCCGTTGCTGCTCTGCTGCTGCTTGGACTTTTCCTGCGAGAAAATCTTCAATCATCGATCTGATAAGATGCCCGATAATGTGAGATGATCCTGACACAACTCCCCCGATGCGCTTTTCGCCACCCTGAGCATAGGCCTCGAGGATCATGGTATCATCGCCATTGTAGACAACAAATTCTTCAGGTGTAGCGTTCAGAAAAGCGGTGATTTGTTTAGGATTCAATTCTGCCTCCTCTTTAATTCCTACTATATTAGGCTGCTTCGCAAGGCGGCATAGAGTGGCGGGTTCTATATTAACGCCGGTATAAATTGGAATATTGTACAGCAGTATGTTGACAGGCACTGATGTCGCCACCTGCATGAAATGGCGATAGAGTTCTTCCTGGTTTGGCTTTGTATAATATGGAGCAACAATCATCACTGTCTCAAAGCCTATTTCTTCAGCCTTTTTTGCAAGTTGTATTGTTTCGATGGTGGATGCTGCTCCGACACCTGGAATTATGGGGATCCGATTGCCGACGCGTTCTTTAATAGTTTCGAATAATCTTACCCTCTCGTCGAATCTCATGGCATAGAATTCGCCTGTTGAGCCTGCAAGGACAAGGCTGTCGCCTTTCTTTTGATTTATGATGAATTCAGCAAGTGCTGCTGCTTTTTCATAATCAACACTCCCATCTTCTCGGAAAGGTGTCAGCATAGGTATGAGTATCTTGCCATAGTACTCTTTTACAAATTTTGCCATAAAGACCTCCTTAAAGTGGATTGCACTTTTTAGCTGCTTGCACGACTATGATCCTTGTTTCGATATCCGAGCCGATGTGATATTTCGGCAGTTGCCTCCAAGAGCGCTGGAGTCATCAATTCGAGGCGCTTGAGCGTATTTCTCTCTGCAGGGCCTGATATGCTCACCGATGCAAAGACCTCCCCTTTCGAATTGAAGATCGGAGCCCCTACGCAGCGCAGATGATCCTCATGCTCCATGTCATCGATCGCATAGCCACGTTCGCGAATAACTGCAATTTCTCTCCAGAGACGATCTTCAGTGGTGATTGTATGAGGAGTGAAGGATGGCAAACCTTTATTTTTGAGGATACGCTGTATCTCAGCATTAGGCAAAAAAGCGAGAATAGCTTTGCCTACCGATGTGCAATGAAGAGGAGCATGAATACCTATGACTGAATAGGTTCGTAGGCGGCGCTTCGATTCAATACAATCAATATAGAGTACCTCATCGCGATCGAGCAAAACGAGATGAACTGTCTCATCGAATCGCTGATTGAGTCCGCGCAGAAAAGGAGCTGCGATGCGCACAAGATCATTCCCTGTCTGCGTACAATAGCCCAGTTCAATTAACCTGATACCAAGTGAAAATAGTCCTGATCCATAATCGCGCTCCAATACCCTTTCAGAAGTAAGCGTTTCTAGTAGATTAGACACAGTGCTTTTTGGGAGCGAAAGCTCATGTGCAATATCCGAGAGACTTCGCTTTTTTCCATCAGAGAGAAGATCGAGAATTGCAAAAGCCTTAAGAACTGAGTTGACTTCCGCCATCCTAAATTCCCTAAGAAGTGTACATATATATGAACAAATTTCCTATATATGAATTATCTCATGAGAATCGTATAGTGTCAAGAAAAATTTTCTACATAGAGAAATCTGGGTGAGCAGCAGCGCAAAGTGTCCATTTTAAAAAACCAACAAGGAGAAAAAAGAAAGCCCCACGGAACTCCGCTACAATGGGTTTTACCAAAAAACAAGTAACACAGTGTGCTAGAGCATATATTTTCAAATATTCCTTTTTTCCCAAAGGAATACAATGCATAGCATGCACAGCTGGACGCAGCGGAACAAATGCGGTCCAGAGGACCACTTCCCAAGTCGAGTACGCACTACGCACTGATACAGCGCATCGCCATGCTGATTCGTGACTGTTATTCTAATGCGTGTATAGTGGGCAAAAGGGATCACGGGAATGTCTGCTGACGCTGATGGAACGAACGGCCTGTCTAGAAGTGATACGCAAACTAACAAGCAGAACCACACGTGCAGTCAGGCACGCCTTCGATCGGCTTGAACGGCAGTTAGGCAGTCGTCGCTTTCGAACTGTATTTTGTTTCATTCCATGAAAGATCCTTCAATTGCTGCGTGCTGTTGCACTATCTTTGTACAACTTTGTTACATACTCCATGCCATTCTGCTCTGGGTGGATTTTTTGGAAAGCCTACGACTTTTGTGTAGATAGTCCTAAGAGCTTTGCATTCTCAGTGCTTTTCAATCTCATCGTGCAGGCTCGAGCGAGTAGGAACGCCCATATGAACCAAAAGACTTTGTGGTGACGCCGTTTCGTGTTGAGCCTTCATAGTGCGACTGTCCTTCAAGGACATGCACAATGACAGGCCCGCTTTCCCCTACTTTAAGGATTCCTGCGTGCACTGCTGCGGTCGCAAACGGAGAATCTGAAGTGTAGATGTCAGTACCCCAAACCGAGCGCTGGTCTGCACTGCCCGTGACCCAGACAACATAGCTGTTGCCTGTGGTCACATTGGGAATATGGTCTGCTGAACCGGGGTCTAGAATCATCCGCACAACGCGGTCGTAGGATTGCGTCACAGGCTCGAGCGAATAACTCATAGCCCAGCTTCCAAAACTCAACGATACGACATTATGGCGGTTACTACCGACATAGCTCTGTTGGCCAGGGAGAATAGTCACTTTGACAATGCCAGTCTGCCCGTCCGAAAGAATACCAGTATGAACAACCGCACCGGTAAGATCGGAATCGCTGGTATAGATATCGGTTCCCCAAAGCTTCGCTCCTGCGGCTCTTCCAGTTACTTGCACATAGATAACGGTGCCTGGTTTAAAGTTGCCATTTCCTTTGAGTACATTTGGATCATCAAAGACGTAGAGATTGCGACTCGCTACCGGGGGCTTTGCGGGCTGAGTGGGCGGTGCTTGTGTTGCTGGTGGCGCACTGGGCGTCGCTTGTGCGAGGCTTCCAGGAGCTTGAGCAAGCCTAACGAACCTGAAGGATAGGTCAAAACTTCCCCATGAGTTGCTCTGTACACCATTCCTGAAGGAGCCAGAATACGAAGAAAGCCCATCACAAATAACGACTGCCACAATCCCTGTTTGGCCGTTTGCTAAAACTCCTGCATGCACCGCAGCAGCAGCAACATTGGAATCGAGGGTATAGATGTCCGTTCCCCAAAGCGATGAAGCACCACTCACATCGCCCTTAATCGATAGAAATAACACCGATCCAGACTGAAGGCCTGCAATACCGCGAAGATTCGGCGAAGACTGGCCAAAAGCTGGCATAAGAACAAAAACGCCCATAGCGCAAATAATAAGAACAAACGATCGCGTAAGGTTTTGTTTTCCGTGCATAAAATCGCCTCCCTTCAGACTTGCGTTGGCCCCTACTCAAAATCAATCATGCGCACATCAATAGTGCAAAAGCATTCAAATCCTCTGCCTTAGTCTACACCGTCTTTCCCCAAAAAGGAAATCACTCCAAGCGAAGATTTAAAAAATCAAAGGTTCGTAACACTAGAATTTCATTACCCCTTTGCTCTTCTTCTGTGCACTATTATTGCTGAATGAACATTCATTCATTATAATAATCGCAAAATGAAATAGTACACCAAAGGAGGCGCTATGCGCGTACTCGTCACTGGGGGATTGGGGAATGTGGGATCTCGTGCGGTCCGCGCGTTGCTCGCCATGGGCTATGAAGTCGTTATCTTTGAGCATCCTTCAGCCCGTCAGAAAAGAACGCGTCAAAGCCGCGCACTTTTGGGCAGTGCGAAAGGGAAGCTTACAATTTTCTATGGAGATGTCAGCGATGCGGCAACAATGTCCGCCTTAGGGGACTTTTTGCAATCGAAGGATGTGCGGGCGGTGCTGCATCTTGCAGGGATTATCCCGCCACTTGCCACGCGCGCACCAGAACTTGCGCAGCGCATCAATGTTGAGGGCACGCAGAATGTCATCGCGCTTTGCAAACACCTTCCAAAACCTCCGCGCATTGTGTTTGCCTCAAGTATTGCGCTCTATGGCGACCGCCTTGCCAACCCGTGGATCAGCGCGCAGGATCCACTCTGTCCTAACGACGCGTACGCCCTCACCAAACAGCAGTGCGAAGCCATGCTCCAAAAAGGCGATCTTCCTTGGACTATTCTTCGGCTTTCTTATGTGGTGGCAAGCGACTGGCTACCCTTGGATCCGCTGCTGTTCGAAGTTCCGTTAGCAACACACTTTGAGGTAGTTCATACCGAAGATGCAGGCAGAGCATTTGCTGCTGCATGGTCTACCCTCGCTACAGAAGGCCGAATACTCAATATTGGTGGCGGTATCCTCTGCCGCACGACCTATCGCGCCTATCTCGATCGAATGATGCGCGCCTTTGGCTTGGGAGACTCATCGTTTTTATCCGATGATCTCTTTGCTACTCGCAATTTTCATTGTGGCTGGCTTACGGATTCTGATGAGGCAGAGCTGCTTCTCAATTTTCGCAGTAAGACGCTCGAAGATTACTATTCAGAGGTCGCGTGGCGCGAGCGTGTTATCGCACCATTTGCGAAGGTCGGAGCGCCGTTTGCAAAGAGGTGGCTGCGTTCGCTTAGTCCGTATCGGGCAAAGGCTGGCCTAGCGCGTCTTGAACGATCTGTTTTAGAAAAACCTTGATATCTTCAGCGCTGACATTGAGATCTGTCTGAGCTGAAATGCGCAGCGTTTCAAGCGCTACCAATTGCGCAATCATCGAGATTATCTTCGATCATCGCGAGCTGTTGTTCAAGCCACGTGCGAAACTGATTCCAACCTTCTTCGATAATTGTCTCGATGAGCGCCTGTTTAGAAGGAAAATAGGTATAGATACTCCCTACGGGAATGCCTATTTTGCGTGCGATATCGTTCATGGAAACATTCATCCCTTCGAGCGCAAAAAGCGCTTTTGCCGTCTCAAGGATGATTGTTGTACAACACTATTGTACATCTCTCACATAGTGCGGCATCGTTGCGGGAATCTCGATGGAAAGCTCGACCACGCCTGCGATAACACCATTATGGCGCCATGGCGCTTGGTAGATAAGCTTGTGCACACCTTGTTTTTCGATGGTATAGACGTTCGGTTCGCCAGTTTCCAGAATATGTTCGATGATGCGCACCGAGCGCTCCTGGTGGCAGGCTCGCACATCATGCCCGAGGAGGGCTTTGCCGCCCCGCGTGGCGTTCGCTTCTATAGATTTGTCGTTCATGTATAAAATCCGATAATCGCGGTCGATTACGGTGATGGCAGCGCCGAATTCATCCTGCCACATAAAAGCAGCCTTTTCTGAAAATGTGGTTTTCATGGCGTCAGCATATCGAAAGAGTCACAGGGGCGAAAGATACTTCATAGCAATTTTGCCTTGTTTTGATTTTATTTGCTTTATGAGAAAAGAAGATTTAAAATAATTGTATGGGCAATGAATAGGGGGCTTTTATGAAAAAATTTGGGAAATTTTTGCTGATTCTAACCGTGATACTCTTTATCTGTATTGTTCCTTCTGCTTTTGCACAAAATTTGGGAGGGGAGGCGGGTATAGGTTTTATGGCGATTAGTCCTCCGCTTACTGATACTCTTTCGTCTTTCAATGTGCAGGATATGCTCTATGGTGTGACGGTGAGCTATGTGGTTCGTCCATGGCTCGGAGTGAGCACCGATGTCATGTATCTCGGCGATCTTTACTACGGTCCAGGCGGTGGGGCTTTTACTGAAGGACCTCTTTCATGGACGAGCCTGTCGAGTAAGACTGGATCCAAGGCTGATTGGAAGTACTACGAGTCTTTTATCTATGCTCCCCTTTCGATCAATCTCATTGCACCATTGAGATCTGTGCGCCCTTATCTGGGACTTGGCCCTGCATTTTATTTTCACTTTGCTTCCACGAATCAGGATGCAGCTTTCACCGATTATCTCAAGAGCTACTATGGGAGCTCTGGGCTTAACTCACGCATCGGTATAGGGCTTACCATGAGGGTTGGATTGGATCTTCAACTTTCAGATTCTTTTGGATTTGGGCTGGGTTATGTGGTACGCGAGGATACTCCAGCTACTATCTTTGATGATCTGGGGAGGTTGGATTTCTATAAGGAAAAAGGGTATTTATTCGTGCTGGGAAAGTTCTATATAAAATGAAATATAATTGATAAAATTGATAAGATAGAATGCGCTTATAGAGTGTGTGGTTGCACTTTATCGTGGATGTCTCATATACACTGAACAAGAAAGGGTGGTTTATAATGCACTTCACTATTCGCGCAATCAGTCCAAACGAAGCGGAAGCATATTTTTCTCTCGTCAACGAGGTCAAAGACGAGGGCAAATATCTTTTTGCGACATTTCGTATTTCCTTGGAAAATATAGAAAAATATATTGCCCATCATTACAATTCTTCTAATCCTGTTTTGGGGGCATTTAACGGCAATGACAGGCTTGTAGGCTGGATTGACTTGAGTCCAGGAACTATTCAAGAGCTTGCACATGTCGGGACTATTGGTATGGGTGTAAAAAAGGAGTACCGTGGGCAAGGCATTGGCAGTGCCTTGCTTGATGCATGTATTGAACAAGCGCGAAAAATTGGACTGGAAAAACTTGAACTTGAGGTCTTTGCCTCAAACGCAGCTGCTCGTGCACTCTATAGAAAGAAAGGCTTTTTTGAAGAGGGTATTAGGCTAAAAAAACGCAAATTCGAAGGCCACTACGATGATGTAGTGTGCATGGGGTTATTCATCAATGATTGATTAGTGCTATGAACGCTTGAATGCATGTCCCGATGAGTAGCTATAATATGATCTCAAAATTTAATTTTTTCGCTTGCTTGAAAACGTTTTCAGCCTTATAATCATAGGCATGGTAAATCAAATTGGAATAAATGCTGACTCGGGAACTATCAATGGTGATTTAACGGTTCTTGAAAAAATGCTACATGAATTCGAACAAGCTGGTTTTTCTTCCATCGAGATTCCTGTGCATGGTCTCGATTGCATTATCAATGGGAAGCTTGAATACCATCAGGTTTCTTTAGTGAAGCATATTCTTGGAAAATACTCGTTTTCTTATACAGTTCATGCCCCTGATGCACTCAATCTTGCGGCTCAATACTATCCAGAGACACACCTGGAAGCACTTCAAGCAACAATTGATTTTGCTTCAGAGATCAATGCTAAAATTGTGGTATATCATGGCAGTTGGAAAATAGGAGGAAAAGGATATGGAGAAAGCAAGCCCACAGCTTCTCCTCATTGTTTTAATCCAATTAACTCAGAGATACTAATTAATTACTGGGAAGATGAAATTGAAAGGCTTGAAAAAATTGCTAGTTATGCAAAGCAACGAGGTATTATCATTGCGGTAGAAAACATTTTCAGGCAAAATGCGGGAGAGCTTACCTATCGTATTGATCCGCGCCAACTTGCGACGATCGTCTCTGCCGTCGACTCTCCTTTTCTGCGCATCTGTTTTGATTTTGGGCATGCGTTTATTAGCGCTCATGAAGAAGGTTTATCGATCGAACATGCGCTCAAGGCTGTTTTACCATATTTAGCTCACGTCCATATTCATGACAATTTTGGCAGACAATTTTCAGAGTCTTCTGGATCTTCTAGGCCAATTGATATGATATTTCAAGGAATGGGAGATCTTCATTTAGTACCGGGAATGGGCAGTATTCCCTATCAGAGCTTATTCCCAATATTTATGCCTCAGTATCAGGGCGTGTTAATGATGGAAATTCATCCTAGATTTAAAGATCGATATGAGATGGCTATAAATTGGGCAGAAAATATAAGAGATCATACTTGAGAAACAAGGATAGTAATGATGAAACCATCGATATGCATTGAGATGCTTTACCCGGGCAACACTCCTGAGGAAAAGATAGAGAAAATAGTTAAAAAAGGATTCTATTTTCTAGAATTTTGGGGTTGGAAAGATAAGGATCTTAAAGCTCTTATTTCTACTGCAAATAAATGTGGTGCTTCCTTTGTGAATCTTAGTGGTCAGCGCAAAGGCGACTTGATCAATGCCTCAACCCATCCTGTTATTGAAAAAGAAATCAAAGAGAGCGTATCAGTAGCAAAAAAGCTTGGTGCACATATTCTCATGATTCTTAGCAATGAACTTGATGAGGAAGGCCATGTTCTTCATATCTGCGAAAGCATTCCTGACGAGACAAAAAGATCAAACATCGTGTTGGGATTGAGAAGGCTATTAAATTATATACCCAATGATTTCATAATAACATTGGAACCATTAAATACAGTATTAGATCATAAGGGTTACTATCTTAATTCGATGGAGGATGCAGTCAGCATTATAGAAGACGTTGGAGATCCTCGACTAAGAATTCTCTGTGATTTTTATCATCTTGCAATGATGGGAGAAGATCCTCTTAGCATTGTCGATCAATATTTTAATTTTATAGGGCATATTCATATAGCAGATTATCCAGGAAGGCATGAACCAAAAACAGGCAATGGTCAATGGAAAGATGTTCTTCTTGCGCTTCAGGAAAAGAGATACAAAGGATATGTAGGATTTGAGTTTAGCCCAGCAAGCGATTCTGATGCTTCTCTAGATTCCGTACACCAGCTTTGGGAAGAGGTTTTTGGCTCAGTTTTATAAGGAATGCATAGGTATTGGGGTATACAATGTCAAGATTAGTGCTGAAAAACATTGTCAAAAAATTTGAGAATGTCATCGCGGTAGATCATGTAAGCCTTGAAGTAGAGGAAGGGGAGTTTGTTACTCTTCTAGGACCATCGGGATGTGGTAAGACGACGACTCTTCGGACTGTTGCTGGCTTCTATCAACCTGATGAAGGTGAGATCTATTTTAATGATAGGCTAATGAACAATATTCCGCCTGCAAAGCGCAATACTGCAATGTGTTTTCAGTCTTATGCTCTTTTTCCTCATATGAATGTCTGGGATAACATCGCATTTGGGCTAAAAATGAGAAAAGTCCCGACTGAGGAACAGAAAAAGAGAGTTGCTGAAGTATTACAGATGATGAGCCTTGCTGGAATGGAAAAGCGTATGCCGAGTCAACTTTCTGGTGGTCAACAGCAACGAGTTGCACTTGCTCGTGCTATTGTGACGCAGCCAGATATTCTCCTATTTGATGAACCTCTCTCAAATCTAGATGCTAAACTGAGAGTCCAGGTAAGAGTTGAAATAAAAGAAATGCAAAAGCGACTTGGTATAACATCTCTTTATGTAACGCACGATCAAGATGAAGCACTTGCTATTTCTGATCGCATTGTAGTGATGAATCAAGGGCATATTGAGCAAGTAGGAGATCCAGAGACAATTTATCTTCATCCAGCCACAAGTTTTGTGGCTGGATTTATTGGGTTAGCAAACATCCTCAATGGGAAAGTGATAGCTCGGGATGAGCAAAGAGTGCTACTTGAACTTCCGTTTGGGACGCTTTGGGCATTTGGAGGTAATTTATGTCCAAATGTTGGCGATATGGTTAAGTTTAGCTTTCGCCCTGAGAATTTGGTACAATATCGAGAAGGGAATATGAATAAAATCGTTACAACGGTTGTCCATGCTATTTTTATGGGGAATGCGGTTGATCTTTTTTTGGATGCACAAGGAGTAAGGTTGAGAGCGAGAGCGCAAAATACTGAAAAATTTAAGTCTGGAGATACTGTAGTATTTACTATTGATGAAAAAGCATTTCAATTCTTGGAGTAGCAGGCAATGAAGGAAAAAAATTATTCGCCTATAGATTATGTCCTATTGATTCCAGGAATCGGATTTATTGTGGTATTTATTGCTTCCTCGATTATTATCACAATTACGCAGAGTTTTGGTCTACTCAGTGTAACAGGGAAATCTCAATTTACCATTGAGAATTGGAAAGCGATCTTTCATGATAAAGAATCGCTGGATTCTGTCTTATTTTCATTAAAAATGGGAGTATTAAGCTCTCTAGGAACATTAATATTTGCTTTTCCATTAGCACTTTTTTTGCGAAAGAGTGGTCCTGGTAAGCGCTTCCTTGGTTCTCTCATAAAGATCCCTCAGTTTATTCCAGCATTGGTTGCTGCCTTTCTTATAATTAACCTCATTTCGTACCATGGTATAATAAACGAAGCCCTCCTGGCTTTAGGGATTATCAAGGAGCCATTGCGCATGCTCAATGATAAGTTTGGCTGGGGAGTGGTAGTTATTCAAATATGGAAAAATACTCCTTTTGTGCTCCTTATTCTTTCGGGCTCGCTTGCATCAATACATGACGATATCATCGATGCTGCCCGGAATTTAGGTGCAGGTTCTTTTTCTGTATTATTTCGAATTTTTATACCTCTCTCAATGCCAGGTATCCTCATATCTATGATCCTTATGTTCATCAAGGCATTTGGAGATTTTGCCATTACTAGTGTAGCAGGGCCAATCTATCCTCCTTCTATTGCCTTGCGAATGCGAAATACGGCGACACTGTTTCAGGAATGGGATAAAGCTGCTGTCTTGGGGGTGATTATCATTCTCACCACTCTGCTGATTACATGGCTCTATTCAAGGCTTGCAGAATTTGTTGTGGGAGAAAAGTAAGTATGCAAGAAAAAATACAGAAAATTCCATTATATATTCGCCAAGCTCGTCGAAAACAAAGCCTTACCACAATATTAACTGCCTTTTTTATCGTTGTTCAAATCATATGGGTTGGCCTTCCTATTTTTATGGCAGTGCTTTGGTCCCTTGTCGATCCAGATCATCCTTGGTCTTTCCCGAGTATCTTGCCGGAAAAGCTTTCTTTGGCACAATGGGTTTATGTATTTAAATATACGAATATTGTTCGTGCGCTCAAAACAAGCTATATGCTCGCTCCCTGCGCAGTGGCGTTGTCCTTTCTTTTAGGGTTGCCAACAGCCTATGTACTTGGAAGGAAGCAGATTCGTGGCAAAAAGTTCTTTGAAACTATTGTGCTGTTGCCAATGATTATGCCTGGAATGGTAGTAGCCCTTTTCCTCAGCAGAGTCTTTACTGCATTTGGTCTTGCACAAAATTTTTTTGGCTTGGTTCTTGCTCATACGCTCATGGCTCTTCCCTATATGATCAGACTATTGGCTACAAGCTTTGAAGCTATTCCCCAAGATATTATTGATGCTGCAGAGAATCTTGGAGCAAATACCTTTGTAAAAATTAAGGATATCTTTCTCCCGATGATTCGTCCTGGTTTGCTTGCGGGAATCATATTTGCATTTACGACAAGTATTGAGGAATTTAACCTAACCTTCGTCATTGGTACACCGACATTTGAAACCATACCGACAATTCTCTATTCTTTTTTAGGCTATAATTTCATTCGGACAAATGCAAGCGTTGTAGCGCTTATCATGATGATTCCGAATATAATTTTGCTTTTTATTGTTGAAGACTTACTTAAGTTCGATTATTTATCAGCTTCATTAGGAAAGCTATGAAAGCTGTAAATAATAATTCTTTTTTAGGAGGTGCTATCTATGAAAAAGCATCTTTTGATGGTACTCGCTTTTTCTATTATAGCGAGTTGTGTGTTTGCAGCAGGCCCTTCAATCGACCTAAAGACTGCAAGTTGGGATAGTATTGTTGCAGCAGCGAAGGCAGAAGGCTCTATCACTTTCTACGCTTGGTATTTCCCTGATTACTTCAAAGAGGCTGCAGCCGATTTTGAAAAGAAGTATGGGATCAAGGCAAATGTGATTATCGGAGATCAGACTGCGAATTTCAATAAGGCGATTGCAGAAAAAGATATGCAGGTAGGCACGATCGATGCCATGATTGTGGGAGGTCAATGGGTAAAGACAACGACAGACCTCAATCTTTTCTATGGGCCAATCAAGAACATATTGCCGGATGCAGACAAATTTGCAGCAACATCATGGGAAGTACAGGAAGGGGTACTAATTAATGGGTATTTAGCGCCATTTCATAGAAATCAAACTGGCTTACTTTATGATCCTGAAAGAGTGAAGGATTTACCTCAGACTTGGGAGGAACTAACTGCATGGATCAATGCACATCCGAAACAATTTGGCTTCTGTGATCCTTCAAAAGGAGGTTCGGGTCAAGCCTTTGTTCATACAGCGATTGGAGCTCTGGCTGGTGGCCTTGAAAAATATAAGGGGGACAAAGAAGTTGATCCTGCAAAAGTAGCGAATTGGAATATTGTCTGGAAATGGTTTAATGATAATAAGGATAAATACATCATTACTGTTTCCAATAATGATTCTATTATTCGACTCAATGGTGGAGAACTATCACTGGTAGTAGCGTGGGACGATAATGTCAAGGATATGATTTCCAAGGGTAATCTTTTCAAGAGGGCTAAGATGTATATTCCCAAAATGGGATTACCAGGCGGTGGAGATACGGTGGGCATCTTAAAAAATGCACCCCATAAAGCTGCAGCCCTTGTGTGGATAAGCTTCTTGCAGTCAAAAGAACAGCAGCTAAAGAAATTTCAGACTGTCAGTGCATATCCAGCTCGTACTGATATGACAATAGAAGGCACTCTTCTTTCCGAGGAAGATAGAAAAAATTACGCTGTTCCATGGTTTCCTGCATGCTATAAGGATTACATGATCAAGGAATTTGTGAAAAATGTATTGATGAAATAGCCGAAGAAAGAGCGGATTTTCAAAGGCGGATCAGCAAAAATTTGCTGATCCGCCTTTATAATTTATTTGGATTATAATGATTTTGCTTGGCTTTTCTGTATTTCCTCTCGCACTTTATGTTGGATCAGTTTACCAAATGGTAGAAAGCGTTCAGCATAATATTCACAAATGAACATACCATTATAATTTTCCAGAAGAGAAAAGAGTTCATTGTACGGAATTTTGCCGAAATAGGGCGGTAGATGGATATCTCCGCGGCCATACTCGATGCGATATCCCATCGGAAGAGCATCATATTTTGCTCGATCTGTTATTCTGAGCTCTTCAAAATTGCCAGTATTATCGCTCAAATGGAGATGCGCAAGATAAGGAAGCGTTTTATTAAATGCTTCAATGAAATCAAATTTAAAATATTTAGAAGCTAAGAATGCGTGTCCTGTATCAAAGGCTAATCTAAGATTAGGAGAATTTACTTCTGCAACAAGTTGGATGACTGGCTCTATCAGTTCTACCTCAATATTCTCTATGACTAAAAGCACACCTTTTTGTTGAGCATAATTTGCTGCTTTTCTATGTGCTTCGAAAAAGAGGCGTTCGACTTCACTGTTGCGGCTTTTGACTTCGTAATGAAGTACAAGTGGAGAAAAGCCGAGACGCGCGCATATATCGATTGATGACATTAATACGGATTTATGTTTCTCTCTATTTTCTATATCTCTTAAATCAAGGCCACGTCCGATATGTGCTGAATAAGCAAATGGGAATTCCCTAAACATATGGTCAGCATATTCAACCCATGCTTCATTTATGTATCCATCTATGATTAGGGGATATGTATCAAGGCATATCTCTACTGCATCAAATTCATTTTCTCTAAAAATAGAGAGATACCTTCTTGTAGTTTCTGGATCATAACTTTCATTAGGAAGATTAATACCAATGGTTGGCGACATATTTATACCTTAACCTAAATTATATAACAATTAAATGGATCTTAAAAGGATCTATCCAAAAATTTCAAGATCGGTTTAAATCTTCCTTGAACTGACCCCTGCAAGTATACACGAAAGGGGAATAAAATGAAGTATCGGAAGACCGAGAGGCAAGGTGTGAAGTATCCTTTAAAACTTAAGAGAAAGGTACTCAAGGACTACTTCGATAGTACAGATGGCATTCGTGGGCTCGAACGAACCTATGGTATTCAGCAGCAATTGATTCTGTCATGGATCAAACGCTGTGAAAATCCAGCTCAACGATTACGACAGGGTTAGGCAACAAAACAAGCGTGTATCCACCTCCCTGAACCTCCATCATTTTACGATCCACGTAAATAGCTTGAGTATCTTCGGACCGAAAATGCGTATCTACGTGAAATGCTCATTTTGAGCGGTTATCGGAAGACTAGTCGTAAAAAAAAGATTTTTCGCCATCGAAGAGCTTGCCCAACGAGGCTAGCAAGTGAAACTGCTTTGTCTTATCATGCACATTTCAAGAAGTGGCTATTACCGGTACCTTCACGCGAATAATGAGTCTGCTAAAGAAGCTTTACTCGTCGACACTATGAGGAGCATTCAAGAAGACGTCCACTATAACTACGGTGCAAAGAGGATGGCCCGGTATCTTTCTCTGACCGAAGGAACACCGATCAATCATAAGCGGATCGCACGAATCATGAATGAGCATCTATTGAATGCGCAGATACGCAAACGCCGGCATCCTGCATACTGGTACCAACAGCGACGTAGGGAGCGATTGTCGGATCGGCAATGTGGGCCAAATATCCTGGCTCGGAATTTTCGTTCAGCACTTCCACTCAAAAAGCTTGTGACCGATGTTACCTGGATATCGTTTGCAGGAGGCACACTGTATCTTGAGTGCGATCATGGATTTATTCAACCATGAGATCGTTTCCTACGGATTGAGCATCAAGAACACGACTGAGGCTGTCGTGGCACCGATTCGTAAGCTTGCGGCAGCGAAAAACCTTGAAAGATGCTAATTTCATGATGTTTTTTACATGCTTCGGTAAGGAATATTTTACATGCCTCGGTAAGCACTTTTTTACATGCTTCGGTAAGCAGATTTTTATTCCTTGACAGGTTCTTTCTCCTCCTTCCTTAGAGTTTTATCTTTGAGCCTATATGATTGGCCTCTCAACGAGAAGCAGAGAGCGTTTTCGAGTATACGATCAAGTAATGCAGCAGTGAGCACAGGATCTCCCATTACTTCAGCCCATTCATCGATCCTCTTGTTGGTAGTAAAAATTAGGGAAGACCTTTCATATAACTCTGAGATGAAACTGAAGAATCTGTTTGCCTCTTCCTTTGTGATAGGTGTATAGCCAATCTCATCGATGATGATTACTTGGCTTTTCTTTAGTTTCGCGAGTCTATACTTAGAGATTTTTTGGTAAGGAGCATTGTCGAGGATGTCTACAAGGTTGACCATGCGTTCATAACACACTGAGTAACCTGCATCGATAGCCTTAAGTCCAAGGCCGACCGCGAGCATGGTCTTACCAAGTCCTGGAGGACCCATGAAAAAGAGGTTCTGGTTTGCTGCAATCCAGGTGAGTTCCTTAAGTGCATCGATCTGACTTTTTGTGATTCCAGCCTCGAGCTCATCTAGCTCGAAGGCCTCAATCGGTAAGGAGCTTATCTCTGTACTCCATCCAGGATACTGATTCCTTGCGCTTATGCTCTTCCTTCACAATGATCCTATTCTGTTGGTCGCTTATGACATGCTTGGTGATAAGCCTGTCACTCTCTATTTCATATACATGGTAAGCGGATTGCATTATTCTTTCTGTCACACCATTTAGGGATACCGGCTATAGCCTTTTCTATTGAGAGGCCATCTTTGAGCCTTGCACTGAAGTAATTGCTCTTTACGTATTTCACAAGCTTTTCAATCTGGCCTTTCGTCTGGGGGTCTTTAGTACGGCAGACATAGAGGCTCACTTCTTGCTCTAAAAGAAAATCTTTGAACACCCTTGTCACGGCTTCTTCTTAGCTCCAAAGCGATAAAATGAACTATAGAAGAATCCTCAAGGAGCTCTTAGCCATAATCCAGTTGTGCTTGTTCTCCATAGGGGATAGCCTGTTCATCCACATAGTCCATTTCTCTAAAGTGTATTTTGTCAAGTAAAAATCCCCAAAAAAATCGGCAAAAATTCCCCATCAGCTCGTGGGTAATTTTTCCTCCCCTCGTTGCCGCATAAGCGCATGTTTCATCCGGTAGCTCTCACCTTCAAAGAGCAGAATATGCCCATGGTGAGCAAGCCTATCGATCATCGCAGCTGCCATCTGATCGTCAGTGAAGATAGTCCCCCACTTCGAAAACTCAAGGTTCGTCGTGAGCACCATGCTCCGCCGCTCATAGGAGTCAGCGATAATCCGAAAGAGAAGCTGAGCTCCCTGGCGATCAACCGGCACATAGCCCTATTCATCAATAATGAGTAAGTCGGCTCTAAGAATATTTTTAAGGAGCTTCTCGAGTATCCCCTCCTTGAATGCTTCAGAGAGCTTCACTACAAGCTCGGCTGCAGTGAAAAACCGTGTGTGGAGTGAGTGGAGGCAGGCAGCAACGCCAAGGGCAGTCGCAAGGTGGGTTTTTCCTGTACCAACAGGCCCATAGAGCACAAGGTTTTGCTGCTTAGTGACGAGCTCAGCCGAAAGAAGTCCCTCTTTCGGTAAGCTGGGCGGCAGTTTCACACTGCAGAAGTCAAAACCTTCAAAGGTTTTATAGACCGGAAAGCCAGCTTCACGCAAAAACCGGGCTTTCCTGGCTTCCTCCCGACTCGCCATCTCTCCTTCCAGTACCTTAAGTAGAAAGCTCTCTTCTGCTGCCGTTGCCTCTTCTTCACAGAGTTTCACCGCAGTCTGGCTCAAGGCCATCCGCTTTAAGAGCAGGGAGATCTCAGTCCGTGACTGGCTACGATTAACCCTAGCTCTTCTCATGGTCCACTCCCTCTTTCTTCGATAAAGGCGCGATCATAATAGCCAAGATCAGGACCGAGAGCACACGGCTCTCCCAGTTCCTCAAACGCCACCCGAGCGGCCACCACCCCAAGGCTATACCGATCAAGCCTCCTACAGCGTATCGCCTCTTCAAGAGAGCTCATCGCAACCTCAAAGCCAAAGCGCTCACTACTCTCGGTCAGGACCTGCAGCACTGTCTTGAGTTCAGGCTTCGATAGTCCATCCAGGCTGCTGCGCACGTCCTCACTCACCTGGGAGCGGAAGGCACTATTCGGCCAAGCCCCAGGTTTTCGAAGAAGCGTGGCAAGGCTTGTCCGATAGTCAGCACTGTCAGTTCGTTCCTCACCATAGACCCGAAGATGAGTACAAAGCACATTGCCATCCGGACGATATACGACAAGCTCATGGGCTTTTAGGCCTACGATAAGCGGGCTATTGCCATACTCCGGTGCACTCGAGTACCAGTGTTTGCCATCCACACAGAACTTCCAATAGCCATCCGTAGAGACTCGCTCAAAACGCTCCACGTTGAAAGGATGCACCGGCAAGCTCCCAAGGGCTTTCTTATCCTCCGCAAAGAGCTCCGAGATAGAAAGGCCTTTCTTATAGTGCTCCCGCTCGTGATCTTCTTCAGCCCTCATAAAGAGCTCTTTGTTAAACTCATCAAGGCTTTCCACCTCTGGCATAGGGACAAAGAAGTTTCTCCTTGTATACCCAATCTTATTCTCCACATTGCCTTTCTCATGGCCTGCGTTCACATTGCAGAAGCTCACCGAAAAGCCATAGTGGCACTTAAAACGTAAGAAAAGCTCACTATAACTAACCTTGCCCTGAATACGCCTGCCAATGCCTGTCCCATTGTCCACCACAATCCGTAAGGGTACGCCTCCGATGTACGCAAAAATATTCATAAGCCCCTGACAGACACACTCCGCCCTCTCTCCTCCAAAGCATTGGCTAAAGCCTGCATTGCTATACGGAAAACTTAACGTGAGGTACTTAATTGTCTTCCGTATGCCTCCTATGAGAATCTCCGCTTCCCCAAAGTCTGCCTGTGCTTCAGCTTTTGCCCAGAGAAGCTCAAGATATCCCTTCGATTGTTCCTTCGCCTCCTTGCACTGCTTCACATACCGCTGCACGAGCGCATAGGAGCATTGATACTCCTCAGGATATTCTTTCTTGAGCCGCTCATGGATTCTTTTTGCCGTATGGCGCTCTCTATAGCGCATCTGGCGATCCTCTCTAAGCCACTCATCGATCTTCGGCTTAAACCGATCAAGCTTCGACTGCTTCCCCTTCGCGACCTCCAAGGATCTATTGAAATCCTCCTTCTTCATGTAGTGCGCCACTGTCTTTCGATCTACCCGAAGTCGCTTCGCAATCTCAACCGGTCCATAACCCTCCCGTTGCAACTCCTTGATCTGATCAACCTGGTTCATCTCGAGCATCTCCTCCTCCCTGTAGACTTGTATCCTACAGGCTTTCTACCTCAGTTTCTCCCCACGATTTTCATGGGGAATTCTGACGCTTTTTTTGTCCATCCCAGTTTGATCTTTTCGGGGAATTCTAGTGTACACTACACACCATCTGCCCACATATACACATAGTGCTTGGCGCTCAAGTCTCGCTTTGTCCATTCTCCATATTCTTTTTCCCAT
>MWDY01000142.1 GCA_002070755.1 Spirochaetes bacterium ADurb.Bin110
CTTGCTCTGGCGAGGAACCGGTAGGTACTCCACTCCTCCTTGTTGTTTTACTGGCTGCGGATACAACATCATAAGCTGCAATATCTCGTTGGGCATGTCAGTATTGACTGGCAGGCCAAGCGAACGGGCTTCTTCGGCCGAGATAGGATAATCATGTGTCCACATGCCGGTCGCCAGTTTTGTCGCCAACGCAGCCGCGGCATCCTCTTTCATGTGTCTGCTCAATAAGCTGGCGGCCGCTGCTTCGAGTTGTTGAATTGCTTTGCGCCCAATATCCGCCATAATTAAAGTCTGATCTTCAACCTCGGAAATCGGCTTCTGGTCGATTACCTTGATAAAAGAGGCAGCTGGGTATTGTCCTATTTGTGGGTCAATCGGCCCAAGGACAGAATGCTTGCACATGACGATTTCATCCGCGGCCAGTGCAATCAATGTACCGCCTGACATGGCATAATGGGGAACAAAGACAGTGACCTTGCCTTTGTGAGCTTGAATTGCGCGTGCAATCTGGAGGGCAGCCAACACAAGTCCGCCTGGTGTGTGCAGTATGATGTCTAGCGGCATATTATCATCTGTCATCTGAATAGCGCGTAAAACTTCCTCGGAGTCATTCACATCGATGTACCGCATCAACGGAAATCCCATAAGGCTCATTGTTTCCTGTCTATGTACAAGGAGAATCACGCGTGAGCCGCGCTTTTTTTCAATCTGGGCGATTTTGTGGGCGCGCATTGTATTGAGATAACGCCGCTGCATCACTGGTTGCAATGTCGAAATCATGAGGAAAATCCAAAAGATATCAATTATGCCCATAGTAACCCTCCCATTTTATAAACTGTAAGAATACAATAATTCTCTCATGTATATCGGTAAACTACCACCACCAAAGGTGATAGTTTTCCAAGATTGAATAATAAGCAACCCTAACAATGTAAGCAATAAAAGCGCTCATGGATTGCCACAGAATTTAAGAAAGCTCATGGATTGCCACAGAATTGTCGTACGCTTCTTTTGTTGTATGTGTCACAGCTCTATTATTGTTCGAGTAGGTTCTATCGCTAGTATAAGGGTGCATCAATTCAGGCTATACTATTTGAATTGGTAGGTAGCTATGTTCGCTTATATGCCAATTCGATTCAGCGTTAAATTATTTTATACTAGGGAGGCAAGACTATGGATTTGGAAACAATAAAGTTGTTTTCACTTTATAACAAAACAACAAATGCAAAGATGAATAAATTTATATCTACACTGAGCAACGAGCAATGGGAAAAGAAATTCGACTGCTTTTTCCCTTCGGTGAAATCGCTTTGCAATCATATCTATGCCACAGACATAAACTGGTTAAAGCGCTTCTCTACATTGAGGGAATTTCGGTTTATTAAGCACGATGTATTCAAGAAGGAAATAAAGTTCGGCGAAGTTGTCATAGGCGGCACCGAACAATACTTACAATCAAGGGTTGAGCTCGACGAAATCATAGAACAATTTGCCAATGAATTGACGGCCGAGGACCTCACAAAGCGATTGAAGTACAAAGACCCGTACGGGAACGAGCACGACAATCCATTTGGCGGCATGATACTCCATATGTTCAACCATGAAACGCATCATAGAGGCATGATATCGGTCTATCTAGAGCAGCTCGGCATCGAAAACGACTATAGCAATTTGTCCGCGATATTCTAAAAAGAACCTCGCGCTATATAGTAAGGCTTGCGATTTACGATAACGCAAAGCCTACGATAACGCGAGGTTTGCACAAACAAGGAGGCTCGCTATACCGCTAAGCCCGCCCTGTATCCCTCTTCGACTGCTTCAAGCGCTTTGCGCACTTTGAGCGCATCGCCAACGGTCAAAACCTGAGGAACCTTTCCTTCGAGCTCCTTAGTCAGGCTGTTGACCGACTTAGCGCCAATGGCCATCACGATGGTATCGGCAGGCCCTATTTTGATTTCCGTGCCATCTATCTCAGAGATAACGCCATCATCCAGAATCTTCTTTACCGGTGCATTGACATATATCTTGACGCCATTGTCGTGTAAGTCCTTCATCAAGAAATAGCGGACGGCAGCCTCTTCGTCATTGGCAATATCAGGCAACATTTCAACGATCGTCACTTCCTTGCCATGATTCGCAAGATGATCAGCGGTTTCGGAACCCACCATGCCGCCACCTATCACGATCACTCGATGTCCCACATTTACATTGCCAAGAAGCACATCATTTGCTTCAACAACATTGGGTTTGTCCTTGCCTGGAATATCCGGGACTATGGGCTCTCCGCCTGTCGCCACAATCACAGCATCGGGGGCTTCCTTTTCGACAATCTCGACCGTCAGCTCAGTATTGAAGTGGACATTCACATTATATTTTTTGAGCTGATTCTGCTGCCATGCGAGGAACATATCCACTTCGCCCTTATTGGGTGGTATGGCTCCAATTAAGTATTGTCCTCCAAGTTTATCGCTTTTTTCATATAGATGAACCTCGTGACCTCGCTGAGCAGCTACCCTCGCCGCTTCCATCCCTGCCGGGCCACCGCCTGCAACAAATACCTTTTTCTTCTTATCGACAGGCTTCAAGATAAACTCAGATTCTCTGCCCGTTACAGGATTCACCAAACAGCCGCCTGGATTGCCTCTAAAGAGATTACCAACACAGCCCTGCAAGCACCCAATACAATAGTTGATCTCGTCGAATTTTCCCGCAGCAGCCTTATTTGGAAGCTCAGGATCAGCGAGAGAACCTCTGCCTATGGCCACGAAATCAGCCTTTCCTGATGCGATTATCGTTTCTGCCATCATAGGATCATTGATTCTTCCAACGGTGATGACTGGTATGGAAACAACCTTCTTGACTTCCGCTGCAAAATCGGCGATCCAGCCATGCCGCACAGCAGCGGGCGGTATGATAAACTGCATGCTTCCGTAGACGCCTGCTGAAACATGGATAGCATTCACCCCCGCCTGTTCGAGCAATACCGCGATGGCCTTTGTATCCTCAATAGTCCTTCCACCGGGCACGAATTCATCGCCAGAAATCCTGAAAAGGATAGGAAAATCGTTCCCTGCTTTGGCTCGTATATTAGATATGATCTCTAGTGGGAATCTCATTCTGTTTAGAAGAGAGCCACCATATTCATCTGTTCTCTTATTTGAATAAGGAGACATGAATTGGGCGATGAGATAACCATGCGCGCCGTGAACCTCTACACCATCGAACCCAGCCTTTTTGGCCCGCAATGCACAATCTCCGAATTCCTCTACTATGTTGCGAATCTCAGCCTTGGTGAGCTCATGAGGAATCTCCTGATTCGCGGGGCATGGTATCGGCGAAGGAGCTACAGGCTGCGCACCAATAACAAAATGATTTGTCTGTCTGCCCGCATGGTATATCTGTGCCACTATCTTACTGCCATATCGATGCACTCGCTCGGGCAGTTTGGAATGACTCTCGATTTGATCATCATTCCACAGCCCAGGAATCCCCGCAAATCCCTTTCCACGCGGATCAACTGCGTAATCCTCGGTGATAATGAGTCCCCATCCGCCTTTTGCTTTTGCCTCATGATACGCGATATACTTTTCTGTCGCCGTACCATCGTTGTTGCAAAAATTCATCACCATGGCTGGTACGACCAATCGGTTGCTTACCTCCATCTTGCCAATACGCATAGGAGAAAAAAGGTTCTTTAGCATATTTTACCTCCCTTCTTTGGTAAGCCTTTCGCTTTGAAGCGAGCGATAGACATTCAGCATCGTACAAGACAATACTGCGATAAAAATATATCGATAAAATAGTATGGAAGCAATGCGAGCGCTCTCTCTCCAGTAGGCAGTTTTTTATGGAGCTCCACCATCTAAAGCTCTTTTTCGTGCGCGCCTTGGACGGCGACTTGAGGGGGCTGACTTGGGAGTATCTTGGAGGGCTATTTGAGGGTATCTTGGGGGCTGACTTGCTGGGTATCTTGCGGGCTGACTTGCATGTAACTTGAAGTCTAGATAATAGGCAGTATTTCTTGCCCAATGACTATATACACAAAAGACGCTTAAGCGCTCGTGCTTTCAGAAAGGCTCAACGAATCTTCATCGAGCCGTCTAAACGTTTCGAGATTGCGAAGAGTAATATCATCTTTGGTTGAACATCGGAGAGATTGCTTTTTTCTGCTCTATCAAAGAATACAAAATTAGATAATTATGCTAAAATATAAATATGAGATTTTATGTTGGTGTAACCGATTACGATTGGTTTCATTACTTAAGGAGCTTTGATCCTCCACCTGAAGACATAAATTTTTGGCAACCGAGTGCGAGGCAGCCAGCGAAACTTGAAAGAGGTGAGCCTTTTCTCTTCAGGCTTCATGCTCCCTACAATAAAATAGCAGGACTTGGTTTTTTTTCTACCTTTACAGTATTGCCCTTGGGCACGGTATGGGAAGCATTTGGCCAGCGCAATGGTGCAGAAAGCCTTCGAAATCTTGGGAGAAAGATAGCTCATTATAAGGGAATTAGAGAGACTTTTGATCCTTTGAGAATGGTAATCGGATGCAATATCCTCACTGATCCGATATTCTTCGATGA
>MWDY01000143.1 GCA_002070755.1 Spirochaetes bacterium ADurb.Bin110
CTTGTGTTGCACGCCGATCCCAGATAGGAGGGCCTGCGCCAGAGCGTGTGGCCGAGCAGATCGAGCGCCTGCGAAGATTGATCGCATCTTGAGGGCGCATGCTAGATCTTGCCAAGGAATCTCGCTCGTGGAGTTCCATTGACAAAATTATCGGGATTTTCCAGAATGGACAGGCTAGAATTCCAGCCCAAGTGTATAGTTTAGTTATTTATCGCTCTCTTTAGTTGCCTCGATTTTTATGCTCTCTACCTTGATTCCATTATATTGTCTTTTGCTGATGTCTTTGTCTTCTCCTATAACATTGACCTTAAATCCTGCATTTCGAATTGTTTTAAGGTACTCATCCTTCAATATGGCACCACCGACGCAGCCTGCAATGAGCTCTTCATTGTTTCTTTGTTCCTGTGTCAATTCTTCCAATAAGACGATATCCGAAACAAACATTTTTCCGCCATTTTTTAAGACTCTATATGCTTCGCTAAAAACTTTTTCTTTGTTCGGTGATAAATTGATAACACAATTGCTTATTATAACATCTATTGTATTTGCTTCAATTGGAATGTTTTCAATATCTCCTAATTTGAATTCAACGTTTTGATAGCCATATCGTCCTGCATTTTCTTTTGCCTTACGAATCATCTCTTCGCTCATATCGAGGCCAATAACCTTTCCTTTATTCCCAACTTTTTTGGCAGCTAGAATAGCATCAAAACCAGCACCGCTTCCTAAATCTAGGACTACATCGGCTTCTTTTATGGTTGAAAGAGCCACTGGATTTCCACAACCAAGTCCTAGATTAGCCTCTGATGCAACATTGATCTCTTCTTCAGAATAACCAATGCTTTTTGATATTTGTGTTGCCGAAAGCGAAGTGCCGCAACATGATGAGGTCTTGCCGCATCCACAACCACTTTTTGCAATTTTCGAATACTTAGTTTTAACAATTTGTTTTATTTCATCATCTTTCATCTATACCCTCCTAAAATAAAATAACAAATTTTGCTGCTTTCTATTACTTCAGTCGTACTCCTTTGTGTTTGTCATAAATATAGCATTCTGGCGTTTCCAATGATTTTTTCAATTTCCAAATTGCGAGGTTGATTGCACGCCGCCAGAATCAATGCTTCTGCTGAGTCTGGCACGGTAAGTGGCGAGCAGCCATTTGAATATTTTGCCGTGAATTGGATATTTGAGGTGCAAAAGCTCGTGCTGGATGATCTTTATGCGGACTCTGTCGGATTGGTCGAGGGGGGTCGAAAGTGAGCCGGCTTTAGATCGAGAAGCTTGCCCATTTGTGGCATTCTATAGTCTTCGGTATAAGAAATGTAAAGCAGTTTTCTACATGAAAAAAGGTGGTCTGCAGTATAGAATGGAAAGTCGAAATAACTTTTATTCTTTGCAGACGAGGCGCCGAGAGCAAAAAGCATACGCGGGAGCTACGAAAAACAGAAGGTCTTTGATGTCGAGCCTTTTAGAAAGAAGATAATCCGCTGCGTAGAGGCAAATAGAGACAACAAGGATTCAAAGATAAGCAGCATCTACGATCTATTAGAAGAGCCCTGCGTTAGGAAAATGGACTATGTGGATGAACAGGCTATCCCCTATGGAGAACAAGCACAACTGGATTATAGCCAATAGCTCCTAGAGGATACTTCCATAGTTCATTTTATCGCTCTGTGCTAAGAAGAACCTGTCTTCTTTAAGTCTAAGCTCAGGATCACACTTTTACCGCAGCGCAATCAATTGCTGCAATCTACAACTTCAGGGTGAGGATAGGTGGTCGCTTTACCACATTCGTGATCGAGCAAGACCGCTGCCTTGTCTACGAAGAAAAGTATGGAGAAATCACTCCTACAAGGGTATTCAAGTATTTTCTTTTAGAGCAAGAAGTGAGTCTCTATGTCTGCCATGCTCAGGATCCCCAGATGAAAGGTCAGATATAAGACCTTGTGAAATACGTTAATATCAATTATTTCAGTGCAAGGCTCAAAGATGGCTTTTCAATAGAAAAGGCTATAGCTGGTATTCCGAAATGGTGTGACATAAAGAATACTGCAATCCGCCTACCATTCCCAGATTACTTTCAAAAAAACATCTTGACACTAGCTCTTTTGACAGATGGCTAGCGTTTTGTTAATATAGGGACGACGAGGGGGGCAGGTACCATACGATGGTCTTGAACATATTCAAGTCACTGAAAAGCTTCTTTTATATACCAATACCCGGCCAATATAAGGAAAAGTTCGCTATTTCTACTTGTACCACCAACATAGCCAAAGCTAAAATCGTCTCGATAACCATCTTATTGTTAGAGATTATCATGATCATTGGGTCCTTTGTCGGCAAGAAAGAAAGGGTGTTCGAACAACCTGACATATACTACTTTTCGATGTATGTCGTATTGGCTATAGCGATGGCGGCATTTTGGCTGGTTTTTGTCGTGCTGGGAAAGGACATTCCCAGGCATCTGAAGACCATACAAGTCGCGGGAATAATTTTTTCCTGTTTGCTATTGTTTTGGGGCGCTGGTATATCCTTGCTGGATCAAATAGCTTACGGACAAATCATTGTGTACCTGGCAACGGTCATAGCGATTTCAGTTGTTCCACTCTTTCAGCCGATTATTTTTTTTCTCCTGTTTGGAGCTGCCCAAGTATTCTTTGTCGTCCTTCTGCCGTACTTTCAGAAATCTGGCGAACTATTGTTCGGCAATATATTGAACAGTACGACGTTGGTTTTACTTTCATGTATGATAGCCCGCATGCGGTTTAAAAGCTGGACCGAAGATTTTCTGAATAAAGAAGCACTGCTGGAAAAGAACGATGAAATTGAGAGAGTCAATAGTAAATTAGTCGAGGTAAATAAAAAATTGGAGATTCTTTCTCAAATTGACGGTTTAACCGGTGTCTTAAACCGTTTTGCCTTTGATGAAGCTTTAAGAACAAGATGGAATACATGTAAGGCTACCGGGACAGTCCTGTCATTGTTTATGATAGATGTAGATCTCTTTAAAGAGTTCAATGACGCGTATGGCCATATTGCTGGGGATAATTGTCTAAAACAGATTGCGAATACCTTGTCTTTTTTGATTGCGGGTTCTTCTGACACTTTGGCAAGGTATGGCGGAGATGAATTTGCTATCATATCGTCTCGCATGGAAAATGAAGATGCAGTGAGATTTGTCGAACAGCTAAAAGAAACAATAAAAGAGGTGCCCATAACTACCGGCCACTTTCCTAATTCAAAACATGTTACAGCCAGCATAGGGGTACATTCCGTTATCCCATCGGATGAATTATCTGTTGACGACTGTATGATCGCTGCCGATAGAGCGCTGTATGCCGATAAAGCCATCGGAAAACAACCGAAAGTAAGCATACTGTGATTTTTTGCAATCGGGCAAGCAGCGTACTGGGACTCTTAATCGCCTGGGCTATGGCTTATCAATACACAAGCCGGGGTGCGGTGCCATGCTCTTCTTTCTTTTGACAGACTGCCAGTGTTTTGCTAATGGAGGGATAACGAAGCACTGGATGAGACGATGGGCTGCCATGGCGGTCAGTAGCCGTCAGACACGTATCATTCTTAAGGTAGAAAAAAGGTAAGTATCCTGTAGTCTGAAAGGAAGACAGGGGATGTGCCTTTAGAAGGATCGGAAGATTTATCTTGTGTGATGGGCTTCATCGATATGCGCGAGCAGATCAATGGCCTTGCGCAGATTGCAGAGGCAAAGAAGCCCATAGAGCTGCTCTCAAGGAACTACTTTGTCTTTTTAGGAAAGACATGGAGAGTGATGAAGATGCTCTATTTGGATACGACTGGCTTCTGCGTATGGATAAAGCGCCTTGAAAAAGAGCACCTTCCGTGGCCAAAGAAGACCAGCGGCGTCATGCGTATCGATTGGGAGAGCTTTCAGCTTCTTTTAATGGGAATTAATATCTTCAAAAAGCATAGAATAAAGCGATAACGAAGTAGAGACTATACACAAGAAGCTTATAGCCACCTTATTTGTTGCACCGTTGTGGTCTTGATCTGAGGGCGCAGCATAGTTGCCCATATAGACTTAAGCGCTTTATAGAGTGCCTCAGAATACTTTTTCTTGCCTCTGCGCTTCTTTCGTTCCCGAGAACAGCCGATGACAATCGTAAGTCGCCTACCTCCTATGACCCTTTGGACTGTTTTATCCCATCAGGTGTGTAGCTGCAGGACATAGTTATGGCTATACCCCGTCAATGAAATAAGCCCATTCAGAATAAGGTCTTTTTCTTTCTTACTCGCTGCACGCTATCGTGTGGCGATTTCGGCAATGATCCGATGTTGTTCTTGCATACTGAGCCGCATATACTTCCTCTAGACTATTGGCTGGAGTCTAGTTTGGGTTAGATTTTATGATAAGGCATCGGTATTGTTTCGGTTAGATTTTCGATGAGGCAATGCGCGCTCTTGCATACTGAATTGTGAGCAGTTAAGATTTTTCATTATCGTTAGCTGAGGAGGCCAAATATGAAAAAATGGTCTATAGCGCTTGTGCTTTTGTTCTGCGGGATGTGCTTGTTTGCACAAAGCTTATTTGATCTAGTCCAAACGGGAACCCCGGAACAGGTGCAGGCCACGATAAGAGCCGGCGCTAAGCTCGATAACAGAGATGAGGATGGAAGAACTCCGTTGATGTATGCAGCCGAATATAATGAAAATCCTGCTGTCGTCACAACTCTTCTGAATGCTGGCGCTAAGCTGGATGACAGAGATAAGGATGGAAGGACCCCTTTGATGTACGCGGCCTTAAATAATGTAAATCCTGCTGTCGTCACAACGCTTCTGAATGCTGGCGCTAAGCTGGATGACAGAGATAAGGATGGAAGGACCTCTTTGATGTACGCAGCCTTAAATAATGAAAATCCTGCTGTCATTACAACGCTTCTGAATGCTGGCGCTAAGCTGGATGATAGAGATAAGGATGGCAGGACTCTGTTGATGTATGCAGCCGAATATAATGAAAATCCTGCTGTCATCACAACGCTTCTGAATGCTGGCGCTAAGCTGGATGACAGAGATAAGAATGGCATGACCCCTTTGATGCATGCAGCATGGATCAATATGAATCCTGATGTCATTACAACTCTTCTGAATGCCGGCGCAAATGCAAAGGCAAAAAGCAATGAAGGCAAAACTGCGTTTGATTATGCCCAGAATAATACCAAAATAAAGGGCACAAAGGCATATTGGGACCTCAACAATGCTCTCTTTCGCTAGATTGGGCTTAAGGTGAGCTCATTTCTTTAATGTTTTAAAGTGAAGTATTTTCTCTATCTTGCATTCTTAAATTCCCGATGAAAAGCTTACTTGTTGCCATTGAAGATTTGGTGCACTAAAACACATCGAAATTCCATGCGCGGCATGTAGAATAGGTTGGTTCTAATGTGGGGGAATTATTGATATTAAAGGATTTTCTATGATTATGGCATGGCGTTCAATGAGCTTCCCTTTGATCCGAGCATGATGGTGCATTTCAGAAAGCGGTTGTCGGGGAATATTCTGAAAGAAATAAACGCGCTGATCATCGAGCGGCGGAAAGAAGAGGAGAAGAAGGCAGATGATGGTGAGCCTACTCAAGGGATTAAAGAGATAAAAATAAAGAGGCGCTGATCGCTGACGCGATCTTTTCACCTAAGGATATGCGATTTCCGAAGGATGTAGGCTTATTAAATCAGCCACGCTATGCTGAGCCCAATGGACAGGGCTACTACAGAAGCTGAATAATGGAAGGGTCCAAATATTGGGGGCGCCCAAATCCACCTTAGCTTTTCAGAAAGTGGTCTTGCCAATGGGGCCTCGCTTAAAATGTAAAGGCCATTACACACCGGTTTCCTAACATTCTAGCAGGGAACCATGAGTTTTTGGCTAAATCGTGGCGTCCCTACGTCACAAAAGTTGTTATATCGCCATGCATGGTATTTGGTTTGATTTTTATTGGGTATCTGATGGGTATCTGGCGCAGTATT
>MWDY01000144.1 GCA_002070755.1 Spirochaetes bacterium ADurb.Bin110
CTGATTTCTATTCAAACGTATATAAACTGGGCAATCTTGCTCTAGAGCATATTCGAGAGCCCTTAGTGCTTCCGATGAATCCGCTGGAATGATAACCTCTAATCCGGGGATAGATCGCATTATGGCGATGTCTTCCAGTGATTGATGACTCGCGCCATCGAAGGAGTCGGACAAACCACCATAAGCTCCAACTAGCACAACTGGAAGTCTGTTGTAGGCCAGAACATTGCGAATCTGATCAGTAGCCTTCAATGAGAGGAAAATTGCAAACGCATTTACTACCGGTCTTAAGCCAGCCGTTGCCAATCCACCTGCGATATCGACCATATTCGATTCTGCTACACCGACATTGAAGAACCTATTAGGAAAGGCCTTTGCGAAATAGCTGGATTTGGTGCTAGATGAGACATCGGCATCGAGCACAACGAGGTCATCACGATAGTTCCCAAGTTTAGCCAGATACTTCCCAAAAGCATCTCTCATTGTCTCGCCCATCACATTACCTCCGCCAAGGCTTGCTCAAAAAAAGCTACAAGCTCAGGACGTCCAGCTGCATATGATGAATCGTCAATTGGGGCTCCATGCCAGGTGTTCTTGCCCTCCATGAATGAGACGCCTTTGCCTTTAACTGTGTGATAGAGGACTACTTTTGGCCAGCCAACTATTCTATCTAGCTCTCTGAATGACTGGAAAACTGCTTTCATGTCATTGCCATCATAGACTTCATCGAGTATGTTCCAGCCAAATGCCTTGAATTTATCTGCAAGAGGCTCTAAAGGCATGATATCCTTGCTCGGGCCATCTAGCTGAACGCCATTGTAGTCGACCATGAGAGTAAGGCCTTCCGGCTTGTATTTTGCAGCACTCAATATGGCTTCCCAGCTTTGCCCTTCATTCAGGCATCCTTCACCAACCATTACATAGCTGTGATAGCTCTTCTTCAAAAGACGCGCGGCCAGCGCTATCCCCACTCCAACTGAAATGCCGTGGCCTAGCGCTCCTGTGGACATGTCGACTCCTGGGGTCTTATTCATATAAGGATGCCCCTGTAAAGTAGAATCGATATCACGAAAAGAAGCCAGAATTTCTGGCTCAAAGAAGCCTCGATATGCAAGTACAGTATATAGAAGCAATGAAGCGTGCCCTTTGGACAGTATGAATCGGTCTCTGTCTTCCCAATCCGGATTCTTCGGATCAAGGCACAGGCGATGAAAATAGAGTGCTGTTAGAATCTCGCATGCTGATGAAGCCCCTCCCCAATGTCCAGTCTGCTTGGAATGTAAGATATCGAACATTTCGATTCGAAACCTGCAAGCCAGGGCAGCCAAAATCTTTATTTTTCGAGTTTCCTCTTTTTCAAGGAGTGCTCTTTGTTCCAATGTCATAGAAACTCTTCCCTCACCATGGCTTTGTAGGCCTAAATACAATATGAAGACAGTTGCCTTCAGGGTCGCAGAAAAAACGTGCTTTGCCACCTCCAAAAATCTGACGAGTTTCACTGCTAAACTGAACGCCGCGTTTCTCAAGCTGCCTTAGTGCTTCATCGAAATCTCTAACAGAGAGCGCAATATGAATTCCTTTGGGATTTTCAAATGGCAATGCGGAATCTCCAACCTTCCATGGGAAAATTTCTAGCTTTATACCCGAAGCGTCTTCAAGAAAGATAATCGGTGGCCCATCTTCTTCTGTCCGAAAGATCTCTCGAAATTCTAGCGTTCTTTTATACCAATCAGATAAGAAACATGGATCATGAGCAGCAATTCCTATATGCTCGACCAAGAAGTCTTTCATTTAATGCTCCTGATGAAGTGCTATTAGGCAAAACGCCTTAGATGATGAATAGCGGCTGCCGCTGCGCTATCTGGGTCGGGGTATGGCAGAATCTCTACACCGATCCAGCCCTTATATTCTATGGCACGTAGTGTTGTGATTATTTTCGAAAAATCGAGATGTCCATCGCCCGGGAAATGTCGGTTCGAATCAGCAAAATGAATATAGGCGATCCTGTCGATCCATTTCATCAGGCTTCCTTCAATCGATGCTTCTTCAATATTCATATGGAACAAGTCTGGCATTATCTTGATTCTATCTAGTCCATATCTATCAAGGAAATCGACTGCTTCTTCGCAAGAATTGAGAAAGTCGACTTCATAACGGTTTACGGGTTCTAGAACGATACTGATGCCGGCATGTTCAGCCTTTTCGCTCAGATGATAGAGAGATTCAGCAACCCTTGCCTCGACATCAGATCGTGATCCGTTCTGTTCTACACACCCACGAACTCGGCCTACATTGATAAAAGCTCCGAGCTCTGCTGCCACATCGATCAGCCCCTCGAATAGTTGTTCTGCCCTTCTCCTGACTTCTGGCTCTCTGGAAGCGAAAGAGCACTTTCCTGCAGCAAAAACTTGGCCAGTCGATACCATTGGTATCGATAGTCTCGTATCGGCAAGCAGATGCTTAAGCTCCATCATTTCGATTTGCGAACGATCGAGCAACGCCAACTCAACACCATCATAGCCGAGCTGCTCGATTTTCGGTAATACAGCAGCGAACGGAAGCCGGTAGACTACAAAAGCCGAAGGAAGTGCCTCCTGAGTCGCCACTGTAAGAGCAAAACGAATCGATGATTGATTGTTCATGTTATCCCATAACCCTCCACCCACAAGCGTTGACATAGACACAGCAGCCCGCCTCACAACTTATATGAAATTCTATATTGCATAGACGCACCGCTGTCTCACTGCCTATTTGCCAATTGACTTAAGATAATTGTATTGATATTCAGTCATGTATTTCTTTGCATCCTCATTGTTGAGATAAAATGGCTGAAGCTTGAATTTTTCTATATAATCTACCTTCCAAGCTTGAGATTCAGAGACTGTTTTGAATACACAGCTCCAATACTTTGCAGCCGCTGGGCTCATCGCTTTAGGGCCGACAACGCCGCGCCACACAGGGTATTCGACATCATTATATGGACCAATTTCGCTAAGTGTCGGAGCAGAAGCAAGGTTACCCGTAAAGCGAGTCTTTGAAAGAGCAAGCACTGGAGTGAGCTTGCCAGCCTGAACATACTGATCTGCAGCAGCAGGTTTTGACATTACAAGATCGACATGCCCACCAAGGATAGAAGTAATTGCATCTGAGGTAGCATTATTTGTAATGAAGGCAAGCTGAGTCTCGGTAAAACCAAGTTCCTTTAGAAGAAGATTGTAAGTAGCCACATCATCACCCTTTGACCCAGCAATGACAACATTTGCGCCTGACTTGACAGCTGTGATGACTTCGGCAAAGGTTTTGTATTTTGACTTTTCTCCAATATAGAGCAATTGCTTATCTACTGCCATGATTGCAATCGGTGTAAAGTTTTCGATGCGATTGGCAGTGTTTGCGACCATAGGCATCAGATCTCCGCTGTTGAAAGTGAGCAATGTATGATCTGCTTGTTTGCCTGCTGCGACCCTACTCACACTAAGTCTGCCAACTTCGCCTCCACCATCTGTCTTATTGTTGACGAGAATCGTCTTGGCGTTGACAAGATCCATCCTGGTCATGATATCAGCGATTATTCGCGTATAAATATCGCTGCCGCCTCCCGGACTGGAGGTGACGATCCATTCGATATTCTGTGATGGCAAAAAAGCAACCTGGGCAAATAAAGGACCCACCATTGCAATTGCCAGCAGAGAAACAATAAAAATAATCCCCTTTTTCATTCCATAGTCCTTTTTAAAACAATATTGCAATATAGGACAACGTCCTAAATCATAATTGCCTATTTGGCTGTTTTCTTTTTCATAAGTCCTGCTTTTATTAGGAAATATCTAACAATAGGAAAGAGGGCGATACAAGCTATAGCTATTATAAAGGCAAGTGAAATTGGTTTTTCTAAGAAAATTCTGACGCTGCCGCGAGAAATGATAAATGCCTTTCTCATGTTAGACTCTAGCATCGGGGAGAGAACGAATGCTAGAAGAAGCGGTGCATAGGAATAATCGAATTTTTGCATAATATAACCCAAGATGCCAGAAATGAACATAACGATGACACCGTACATGGAATTGCTTGTGCTATATGAACCCACAATACAAACTACAGTTATGCATGGTATTAGAAGCTTTGTGGGTACTGATAGAATCTTGATGAGAAAAGGAATTACTCCCCAGGAGACAGTGAGAGCAATAAAGTTTGCTAGAAATAGAGAAGCGATAAGCCCCCAAGCAAAATCTGGAGAATTCTTGAAAAGCAAGGGGCCTGGGTTTAGCCCCCATAGCATAAGCCCTCCTAGCAAGACCGCTCCTGTGCCAGAGCCGGGAATACCAAGTGCCAGCAGAGGAGCAAAAGCTCCTGCTGCAGCGCCATTATTGGCCGATTCACAAGCAGCTATACCCTCTACTGCTCCTGTTCCAAGTGGTTCTTCAGATTTGAAGTACTTCTGGGCTGAATACGACATGATAGAAGCAGCCGTAGCTCCAGCTCCTGGAAGTACACCAACGAAGGTCCCTAAGAGACCACCTCTTATGGAAGGCATTACTAGCCTTTTGGCCTCATTCTTGGAGAGCATGCTATCACGCAGTGTCAATTTGTCTGCAACAAGCTGAGGAGCTATATTTCGCTGCTCCATCAACATGATGACCTGAGAGAAACCTACAAGGCCTATAACGAAGGGGGTAAAAGGCACACCTCCGAGCAAATAGACATTTCCAAAATCGTAACGCGGACTTCCGGAGAGCGTGTCCATTCCCATGCTAGCCACCAGCATTCCAAATAATGTCAACATTAATCCTTTGACAGGATTCTCCCCTACAAGCCATCCGATCGATGTCATTGCAAATAGAAGTAGGGCTGTCATCTCTACAGGCCCAAAGCTTAGACCGACATTTGCCAGAACTGGACCGGTAAATGTAAGTATAACCATGCCAATCAAGCCGCCAACAAAAGACGAAATGTTCGATATGGACAAGGCTTGTCCCGGCCGTTTCTTTTTGGTAGCCATCGGATAACCATCAAGGGTTGTCATTATGGCTGGTGTATCTCCTGGGATATTGAGTAGAATAGCGCTGAATGCACCACCATACATATTGGAATAGTACAGGCCGCCGAGCATGATGATCGCTGTGGTAGGGTTGAATTTATAGGTTAAAGGCAGAAGGAGAGCGCAACCAGCCAAAGAACCGATGCCTGGCATCGCGCCAATTATAAGCCCTAGTATGCATCCAAGCAGTGTCGCAGCTAGATTTTGGAGACTGAAAACAATCTGAAATCCCTGCAGAAGGAAATTGAGGTTATCCATATTGTTTCTCCTCCTTATTTCAATATCAGTTCTAACAGCACGCCGCGCGGAAAGGGTACCTGTAGCCAGAGGACGAAACATCCTATGACGATGGCCATGATAACAGCAAAAGTTATCAATGTTACTTTCCAAGAGCATCCCTCGAACCATCTAAGCCATACAATGACATAAATGCCCACGCTAGGAATAAGGCCTATGATAAATGTCCCAACAATGATGGAAAGCCCTCCAATCACCGCCCACCAATTTTCTCGAGGGAAAATGGGCTTTTTATCCTTGAACGAGAAGATGAACCCCAAAACAGACATGACGAATAGCCCTGCGCCTATAATGGTAGGATAGAATCCAGGTAAAGGGCCTTTTGCTGGATGCCAGAAACCATATTTTTTCAAGCCCATCCATACAAACAAAGCCGCCACGGCTGCGAAAATAATTGGCATGATCTGGTTTCCACCGAAACCCTTTTTTCTAGACGAATATTCGCTCATGATTGCCTCATTTTTTCCTCATACAGATGATTTGAATTTGATGCCAAACGGCAAGTCATTTTAACTGCATTCTCCATGGCGCTGGTTCTGGCGATGCCCTTGCCGGCAATATCGTATGCGGTCCCATGGCCACAGGTGACAATCGGCGCAGGGAGCCCACCGGCTATAGTTATCCCTTCATCGAAGCCTTTGAGCTTGAGCGCAATCTGTCCTTGATCGTGGTACATGGTCACAACTCCATCGAAGTCGCCCGAAAAGGCTTTTATAAAAAGAACATCTGATGGATAGGGGCCTGATACATCGATTCCTTTGGCTCGCATGGCTTCTATAGCTGGTTCAATGACATCAATTTCCTCGCGCCCGCAAAGTCCATTTTCGCCAGCATGTGGATTAAGAGCTGCCAAGCCTAGCCTCGGTTTTTCGATGCCTGCATGTTTTATAGATGAATCTGCAAGGTATATCGCCCTACTGATTGTCCGTATAGTTAGGTTCTCACTGACTTTTTTTATAGGGATGTGACTTGTTGTACGAGTCGTCCAGAGGTTGCCCAGCACATTGATTTCGCCGAAAGGGCCTTTATAGTTGAAGAGATGAGCAAGCAAGTGATGCTCGCTTTCGTATCGACAGCCTGCCATCTTCATTGCTGCCTTGCTCAATGGTGCAAAACAAAAACCTTCTATTTCTTTTCTTAGAAACAAATCGACACCGGTTTTCAGCATGGATAGACAAGCAGCACCGCTCTTAATGCTCAATTTTCCAATCTGAAAGTCTGTGTCTGGATCTAGATTTTTCTGATCTAGAATAGGTATTCCATCATACCAAGTCGCTTCCGAAACGCGTGAGATAACCTGACGCGAAAATCCTACATTGGCAATTCTCATGCCAAGCTCTAAGACTCGATCGTCGCCAATGATTATTGGTCTGCAAAAATCATTGATGAAACCCGATGCGCAAAGCTTTGCCACAAGTTCTGGGCCTACTCCTGCTGCATCTCCTAATAAAATTCCTATTCTTGGTTTTTCCGGCATTAAGTTCAATCTCCGCTGAAACTGAATGGACAATAGATAGCTAATTCATTAAAGCAATTATTGTGCCAACTTGAGAATATATTGATTGAATTGTTTATTTCTATTAGCAAGCATGAATTGATTGCTATTCGATAATGGCGCAATCTATATAAATGGTCGCTAAGAACCAGAAACTGTTGCAGCAATGTTTCATTTAAGTTTCATTGTGGAACGCTTTTTGTTCCTGTTTCAATCTTCGCCATAGTGTAGTGCGGCTTATTCCTAGAGATGCAGCAAATTCTTTATGGCTCTTTCCGCTCGCAGCAAGCCGGGTCGCATACGAGTCCCCAGCATCGCCAATACGATTAAAGTGGATCTCTCTTTTCACTTCGGTTGCAGTTTCTTGCAGATACATAAAGGACCCATTATCAAGACTGAGCATGCTCTCGACCATACTCGAACTAATGCAATTTCCGTCGTTCAGAATTATAAGGCGTTCACATAAGTTTCTCAGCTCTCGAATATTGCCATACCATGGATATCGGCATAGTACCCGCATAACATCTGAATCGATCTTAGGCTCTCGAATATTGCACCTAGAAGCAAATCTTCTCATGAAATTTAGAAATAATATTTCGATATCTTCCGGCCGCTGGCGAAGAGGAGGTATAGAGAGATTGAGCAGATTGATTCTATAATAGAGATCTTTCCGAAATTGCCCTTTGCGGATTCGTTCATTCATATCGATGTTAGTCGCCGAGATGACTCGTACATCGATCGGAACGACTGTGTCACCACCTATTTTACGAATTTCCTTTTCCTCTAGTACTCGCAGGATTTTTGCCTGCAAATTGAGGGGCATTTCACCGATCTCATCTAGAAAAATAGTTCCCCTATGAGCAAGCTCGAATAGACCAACTCGACCTCCCTTTACTGCGCCAGAGAAAGCCCCTTCCGTGTATCCAAAAAGCTCGCTCTCCAGAAGCTGTTCTGGTAAAGCTGCGCAATTGACCGCAACAAAGGGCTGTGTACATCGCTTGCTCGCGTTGTGAATGCTTTGTGCGAAAAGCTCTTTTCCTGTGCCTGTCTCACCAGCTATTAATAGATTAGAATCTACCTGACTGTACTTGTAAGCACTTGCAATCAATGATTGCATTATTCCACTCTTGAATATGATATCGCTGAACGTGTAATGCGCTAAAAGCCCTTTGTTGCTAAGCGCTTTTCGGATGTTTCGCTCTGTTTCTCGCAAGGCTTCGACATTTCGGCATGTTATGAG
>MWDY01000145.1 GCA_002070755.1 Spirochaetes bacterium ADurb.Bin110
GAAGCGCACTATCCGCGCGGGCCGCTAGCTCAGTTGGAAGAGCAACGCCCTTTTAAGGCGTGGGTCCCCAGTTCAATCCTGGGGCGGCTCACTAAATAATAGCTTGATATATATAGAAATAGCCACTCAGAAATGGGTGGCTATTTTTTATATGTGCAAGGTGACAATCTATTGACAATTTATATCTTGATGGAATCAAGAAACAGTGTATAAAAGGAATAAATGGGTCGCAATCGATTACCATACTCCTTGAAACGAAGGCCTGGATCTGGAATTTTCCGCTATCGATTGCCAGGGATGAAAAATTAAGTATCAACCAGGACTCGAAACGAAGCAGCTGCAAAGAGCGTTCTGAAAGAAGCCCTACAAAAGGAAGAGCTGGCAAAAGAGGGACGCAATACCCTTCGGCAGTATATAGAACCATTCTACGACTATGAACGCTGTCCGCATATTCAGCGGATTGGCCAAAAGAGCATTTCAAAAAAATCAGCCAGGATAATCAGAGCATATATTAAAAATCACATCCTTACAGATCCACTTGCAGACATGATCTTATACGAAATAAAGACGCGCGATATTACAGCGTTTCGTGCCCGGCTCCAAAAGAAAAAAGTCATGTCGCAACCGAAGAAAGACAAGGACGGGAATGAGGTTCCGCCCGTTCCTCTTCGCCCGCTTTCATCAGGTACTATCGACAAAATCATGAATGCATTGAAGACTGTTTTTGGGGAGGCTGTCATAAATCATGATATCCAATACAACCCATGCATCGGAATTGTGCGACTGGGCTCGAATTATGACAACCCAAGGGGCGCTTTTTCGATAGAAGAGCTTGGGACCCTTTTGAAGCGGGAAAACTGGAATAGCGCAGAGGCGTGGAATTGTTTTCGCCTGGTGGCTGTTACTGGGATGCGATGCGGGGAGGTCCTTGCATTTCCGTGGGGATGTGGAAGCGAACAAGAGCTGGCTATCGTTAATAACTGGAAAGACATCGCCGAAAAAGGAGAACCAAAAGGGAATAAGCCAAGAGTGATTCCTACCAGCAAGTCGGCCTGGTACATTATCAACGAGCACAAGGCTACTAGAATCACGATGCTCGAGGATGACGACCTGCTCTTCTGTGACTCTGAAACGGGCGGGCGCTATAGCGCTCAATGGTGGAAGAAAAACTTCGATAGTGCCATGCAGAAATCAAAACTATCTTTCTATGATTCCGACGGCCATAAACGAACCCCACACAGCTTGCGGCACACCCTGAACACGATCTTGCTCGCAGAGGATGTAAGTCCTATATTAGTAAGAGAATATCTTGGATGGAGCGAGGATAGCAATAAATTGACGAGGGTTCAGAGAGGCTATACTCACTTCTCTGTCACCGATATGAAAGGTCTTGTTGATACCATCGATAGAGTATTCAAGCCAATAATCAAAAAGGATGCAGAAAAATGAAAAGGTTTGCTCTTGCCGTTTTTATACTGCCAATTTTATTGGCCAGTTGCGCATCAATAAATGAGAAAGAAAATTCAAATGCTCAACCTTATGATTCTACTTATATTGAATTCGACAATTACCTACCCTCAAGTATTAAGCATATTGTAGATGCAAACACTTTTGCCAATATCATTTCCGATGAGCCAGTACGCTTCCCGACTTATCTCTCAATTGAAATATCAGGAGATCAGATAATATCCAAAGTGGCTTTCGATATCGAGGGAGCAGATACGAGCGCTGTCTGTTATGGTGATATCCTCTCTCTTGGAGCAGTCGAAAGATATATGAACTACCTCAATAAATGGCTCTTTGCAAATAAGAAAAATTGGGATGTAAATCTCTCGGCGGCTATGGGTAAATACCGCCATCTTTTTGTAGTCCAATTTTGGAATGGCGACTCATTCTTGGAAATTCAAGGGAGAGGATCGCAAAATATATCGATACAGAATTCTCTATACATAAAAATGCCAAGGAAAGAGGTCTTAGAAGTTAGCAAAAGAATAAATAGGAGCTCGAATGGGATTTATTATATCGACCTTGATCCTTGCTATGATCCGATAACGATGAAATATCTTCCAACCTATTTTGTCTATAAGTTTTTCGATAGGCGGGATGTATTGCAGAATATTCCGAAGCCCAACCCGTGGAGCCAAATATATTGAGAAGGAGATAGAAAGATGAAAAGAGCAATATTTTTCTTCGCTATTCTTGTATCGCTATCAGCAGTATCAACGGCAACTGCACAGAGCGGCTATAAAGACTTTACGTGGGGCATGACTGTTGAACAAGTAAAGAAAAAATGCCTTGATCTTGTGTCGTATAATTACATACGTTGGCCAGCGCCATCATACGTAACAATGTACCTGTATAGTAATGAAATAGAGGGGTTTGTGCCAAATCCTCTCGAATACGCATCAGGGCAACTAGTCGCATATGAATCTACAAAAAATGAGCTAAGATTTTACTTTATCAATAAAAAGCTTATTGCCGTCGAGATGCAATTCATCCAAAAGAAAATACTTGACGACTTGATAGCACAATACGGAAATGTTAAACCAGTCGGCGGGGTTTATGGGAGCTATCAATATCAAACCGCTTCATGGAATGACCAGAAAAACAGATTTGTTGTATGGGAAGCGCCTAGGGGATAAAGTATGGAGATTGTCACCTATATTGACGGCAATTGGCTTAGTCCGTTGATAGACAAGGCGATTTCTGCTTATCGGAAAGAGAAAGCTAGCTCGAAATCCAGGCTTGACTGATGATGGTCTATTTAGTATGTGATAGATAAAATATTTAAGCGGAGGCAATTATGAAGAACTATTATCCAGCGTTGAAAAATCCTACAACTGGCGAAGTCGTGCATGTAAAGCGTGGCTTTTCCTGGCCCGCCTTTTTGATAACGCCTATCTGGTGCTTGATTAAAGGTCTTTGGCTCCAAGCAATAATATTTCTTTTAATTGGGATAACTGGCATAGGGCTTATTGCTTGGATAATAGCAGGAGTAAAAGGAAACGAATGGTATTATGAAGCCCTAACTAAGAGAGGATATAGGCGGGTCGAGGAATAATCATCATACACAATCCTTTTATTTTCAATATGGATGCGCATGTATCCATCTATTAGCTTTACCTACAACTTCGACAGCCTGCCCCCCTACGGATTTAGCCTAGCTGCAGTAGTTAGGATTTGTAATCATAATATAATTTTCTGCTTATTCTATGAAAATACTGATAATCGAATCAAGATATGATTGATTTGACCATATTAAGAGTTCGAAAGTTAGTTATTGCTTCTAAAATATATCTCTGCAAGCCTTTGGATTCGTCTGGCGAGTGTCGGCGATAGCGCATCCCTGTTCATGCGCCAGCGCCACCAATTGCTTGTTGTTCCTGGAAAATTCATGCGTGCCTCTGTGCCGAGGCCAAGAAAATCCTGCATTGGAGCGATGGCCAGCATGGCTGGGCTTGCCCATGCGGTGCGAACTATATCCTGATAGAATGTTTTGGGTTTTGCGTGCATATATGAGAGTGCGCGCTTTTTTGCGGCTATAGGCGCATGAGCGAACCAGCCCATTGCGGTGTCGTTGTCGTGGGTGCCGGTGTAGGCGATGCAGTGTTGGGGATAGTTATGGGGATAATCCGGATTGTCTTCTTCCAGCTCAAAGGCAAACTGCAGAATTCTCATGCCTGGAAATCCGAGACTGTCGCGTAGTTCGATGACCTCAGGAGTTATAAACCCCAAATCCTCTGCAATTATTGGTAGTTCTCCAATTGCACTTTTTAGTGCGTCGAATAGTCTATGCCCAGGGCCTTTTTCCCAGCGTCCATTTTCTGCGGTGGGCTCTCCAAATGGAACGGCCCAGTATGCCTCAAATCCTCGAAAGTGGTCGATTCTGAGCGCATCGACGAGCTTCAGTGAATGTTGCACGCGTGCTATCCACCATGCATAGCCTTCTTGCTCGTGTGCTTGCCAATTATATAGCGGATTTCCCCAGAGCTGACCGGTCGCGGTAAAATAATCAGGAGGAACGCCTGCTACCCTGATTGGCCTTCCCTTTTCATCGAGCTGGAATAGTTCGCGGTGCGCCCATACATCGGCCGAATCC
>MWDY01000146.1 GCA_002070755.1 Spirochaetes bacterium ADurb.Bin110
CCAATGTAGCAACAGAAAAGCACATCATGGCGTCTTCCCACTTCGGTGAGTATTGGCAGAGCCTCGACTGGAATATGATGGTAAGCTATTGCTGTACCGTCAGGACCGAAGATATCGGCTCCATTCGTGCATACAAAGGCATCGGGCTCGAATGAATTTGCGAGGGTTATTTTGGCAGCTGTATATACGCGCCCTGTCGCTATGATGAGCTTTTTCCCTTGGTTTTGAAGCTTCTTGAGTGTATTGGCCACATAGGGAGAAAGTTGATATCCTTCATCGAGAATGGTTCCATCCATATCCATTGCAATAAATCTTAGCTCGGATGGGTTTAGGTTTTTGGGGACTGTCATGCGGCGATAATATATGAAAGTTCGAAATTGGTCATCATATAATATAAGCGGTCGACTACAATTTTGTGGCAAGGGCAATCAAGCTGTATTTTCTCTAGAGTTTTCTTGATAAACCGAACGAGGCTTTACATGGCTACATCGAATCGGCACAATACTTTTTTATGGAGTACAATAATTTTAATGGCACCTATGTTCTGGAAGGCGTCGACCTTGTGCTTGCGGATTCGATATTGCCAAAGGCCGTGCTGGCGGTTCGAGAAGGTAAAATTGCAGCAATAATCCCTTCCAAGCCACGCAAATCATCCGAAAAATTCAAACTTTCTTCTCCATCATCTGGAAAAACGAATTTTTCCACTCCATCTCAGATTGAATCGGCTTACAAGATCGATCCAGCGCGTCAGATCGATCCAGCATTTGAGAATGCTCCTGTAATCGAGGCAGAAGGAGCTTTTGTGCTTCCTTCTTTAGTGGAGATGCACATACATGGCTGTGGATCTTGGGGGTTCGAGAAGGTCTCAAGGCCGGAAGATCTCTTTCATATATCGGATTTTCTCGAGACAAAAGGGGTAGGGTGCTATGTGCCGACGATTCTCTGGGAGGAAAAAGTTCTCTCGGAGCTTACTAAGGCAATCCTGGCAAGCGGAATTTCCCGATCGAGGCTTCCTGGGATATATCTCGAAGGTCCTTTCGTAAATCATTCGAAGCGCGGCGGCATAATGCCAGAAAATATACTAGAGCCGGACCCCAAGCTTGCAGAGCATATTATCGACATATCCAAAGGGCTGATTAAGATCTGTGCAATGGCTCCCGAGTTGGATGGTATCGATCTAATATACCCAGTATTCCAAAACGAAGCTGTGCTTGTTTCCCTTGGCCATTCCGATGCGAAATTATCTTCGATACATGTTCCGCCTCATCCTTTTTCGATAACTCATCTATTCAATGCTATGACAGGGATCGATCATAGAGAAGGAGGGCTTGCCAATTTTGCTTTTTCGCAATCTCCGGACTATATTGAACTGAATGGCGATGGAATACACGTAAACGAAAGTTGTCTCAAGCTATGCTCTCGCTTGATTTCGGAGAATTCGTTAATGCTGATTTCGGATGCCGTAATAGGGGCTGGGCTTCCATACGGGGAATACTCCTATTATGGGCGGAGAGTTATCTCTTCTGAGCGAGGCGTGAGGTATGCAGATTCGGATGTCCTTATGGGCTCCAATATGCTAGGAATTGACATAGTAAAGAATTATTGTTTAGAGGCGGAAGTTCCGCTATGGCGCGCAGTCAGAGCGATGTCTTTGGTTCCGCGCAAAGCGCTAGGGCTGGATAAAGAATATGGTTCAATCGAAGTTGGCAAAATGGCCGATATATTTCTGTGGGATAATGAGTTGAAAACTGCTGTAAGACCAAAAGCGCTTCTGGCTTCTGAGAATGGCTTTAAGCAGAACGACTTTCTCGGCAATAGATTCCAGGTACATCGATTACAAAAGAAGGACTGAGTCATGGATCATCGTGCTACAACGGCATGGGTCGATCTTGCCGCCATCCGAACAAATTACCGCCACCTTAGAGATATGGCTCAGGGAAGCATTGTCTGCCCTGTGATAAAGGCAGATGCTTACGGACATGGTGCACTTGCAATAGCTCATGAACTCGAACGCGAAGGAGCGCAGTATTGTTCGGTTGCTCTGGCAAAAGAGGCCCTCGATCTGAGAGAGTCTGGCATTCAGATGCCTCTTCTCATCTTTGGCGCGCCGGAGCATTCCTCATCTTCTCTTGTTATACGACTTGGCTGCGCTCAGACAATCTATACCGAAGAGCATGTGCGCATACTAGCTTCTGCTGCCAAAAGCGTCGGCAAAAAAGCAAAAGCGCATATCAAGATAGATACTGGCATGAATCGCCAAGGGCTCCCATGGACAAAATCTAGGTCATTTGCAGGGCTACTTTCCGACTATCCAGAAATCTTTGTGGAAGGCATATACTCTCATTTTGCAGATGCTGATAATCCCGATCCTTCATTCACCGATCTTCAGATGAAGCGCTTTTCCATGGCACTCGACAGTTTTGCGCAGGCAGGGATTATCCCGAAATATCGCCATATAGCGAACAGTGCCGGTCTGGTTCTGCATCCAAAAACGAGACTCGATATGGTGCGGCCCGGTATTCTGCTCTATGGGCTGAAACCTGCGCCGGATATGGAGCTTCCGGAAGGTTTCGAGCCTGCCTTGGCGCTTACGACTGGCATTGTACATATAAGGGAGGTGCCCGCCGGAGAATCTATAAGCTATGGTCGGACTTTCACCACAAAGCGTCGCAGCAGAATTGGCCTCTTGCCAATAGGTTATGCAGATGGCTATCCGAGAGCCCTTTCGAATCGTGCCTCGGTATTGATTCGGGGAGTCCGCGCACCAGTCGTGGGTCGTGTATGCATGGACATGACCATGATAGATCTTACAGGCATAGCAGGAGCGCGAGTTGGCGACGAAGTCTTGCTATTTGGGGGGCAGGCTCTTCCTGTTTCGGAGATATCGAGTCTGCTTTCCACTATCGATTACGAAGTGGTGTGTATGATCTCGAAGCGAGTGCCCCGCGTTCACATCGATACAAAACCACAAGAGGAATGATCATGAGTGTTTTGCCCCAGGGTTTTCATGCCCATAAATACCAGGCATTGGGCAACGATTATCTTGTCGTCGATCCAGCGGAAGTTCGAATATCGCTTTCTGCTTGCGCAATCTCTGCCTTATGCGACAGAAATCGAGGAGTGGGCTCTGATGGCATTTTATATGGGCCTCTTATATCACCATCCTCCTCGGTAGTTGGCAGTCCTTTCGGACTGCGCATATTCAATCCCGATGGCTCGGAAGCGGAAAAGTCGGGCAATGGCCTGAGGATATTTTCGTTGTATCTCTATGAGCGCGGACTTGTGGGAGAAGAGCCTTTTCAAGTGCAGACCAAGGGTGGCATGGTCGAGTGCCGAATCCTTGCTGCAAAAGGCGTAAGCGCCAATGGCGCATGCTCTGGAGAAGAGCGCCATGGAGATGGAGAAGAGGGCTATAAGGTTGAAGAAGAGCGCTATATAGAAGTATCGATGGGAGAGCCCCGATTCCTGCCAGGCAGTTCCACGCTTGCTATTGATGGGATTGAGTTTCGGGCAGTAAGGGTATCGATGGGCAATCCGCATTGCGTGCTCTTGTGCCAGCACCCCACCGCAGAGCTCGCACGCAGAATCGGGCCTTTAGTAGAAAATCATCCTGATTTTCCTAACCGCACTAACGTACAATTCTTAGAAATAATCGACAGAAAGACAATCAGAATAGAAATCTGGGAACGAGGGGCGGGTTATACTCTTGCAAGCGGCTCGTCTTCCTGTGCAGCCGCGGCAACGGCCAGAAGGCTCGGGCTTGTAGATGATGAGGTAACGGCAAAAATGCCTGGCGGAGAGCTAACTATCTATATGCGCGATCCAAATATAAGAATGACCGGCCCAGCCCTACGGTCATTTGATCTTGTATTTTCACCGTATTTGATGCGTCTGGCTATGAAAGATAAAGAGGATTGATATGGCGCCATGGAACAATCCATCGTTTCTAAAAGAAGTACTTTTCGAATCTAAAGCCATGGAAGAATGGCTCATAGAAATGCGCAGGTCTCTGCACCGGATTCCTGAACCAGGGAATAAGGAACAAAAGACATCGAATCTCATCTGTAAGATGCTCGAAGAAATGAATATACCTTATAGAAGCTATGGAACTGCCATTGTAGGCCTTGTGGAAGGAAAAGAACCTGGGCCCTGCGCTGCTTTGCGCGCTGACATGGATGCTCTACCTATAGAGGAGCCTTCCGATCGGTCCTATGCTTCGCTCCACCATGGCTACATGCATGCCTGCGGCCACGATGCTCATATGACAGTGGCGCTCGGCGTAGCGAAATTGCTTGCAGCTCACAGGCAGGATTTCTCCGGATCGGTGAAATTTCTTTTCCAGCCCGCAGAAGAGACTACCGGCGGTGCTAAACCCATGATCGAGGCTGGCTGTCTCGAAAATCCGCATGTCGATCTGGTGCTCGGTCTCCATGTTGTTCCAGAACTCCCTGCCGGCATGGTAGAAGTAAAGATCGGTCCCTTCTATGGAGCTTCCGACAGCCTGGAAATCGTGGTCAAAGGCAGGAGCTCTCATGCTGCCTATCCAGAACAAGGTGTGGATGCTATCGTCGTTTCAGCATCTATAATTCAAGCACTTCAAACCATAGTTTCTCGCTCCATTTCGGCTCTCGATAATGCCGTTCTTACAATAGGCAAGATTCAAGGAGGGGTGCGCAGCAATATTCTGGCAAACGAAGTCATTATGATAGGTACAATTAGGACTCTTTCGGAAGATCTCCGATGCTTTATGCGCACGAAGGTCAAAGAAATATGTACAGAAATAGCCGCGGCCTTTGGTGCTTCCTGCGAAGTCCATATTCGTCCGAGTTATCCTGTTCTCATAAACGACGAAAGCGCGACAGAGCTAGTACGCGCTACTGCGATATCTATTCTCGGAGAGTCCAAGGTGATTATGCGTCAGGAGCCCAATCTGGGGGTCGAGGACTTTGCATATTTTCTTAGAGAGCGACCGGGGACTTTTTGGCATCTGGGCTGTGGGAAGCCAAGAATGGAAAAAATCTATCCGCTTCATTCCGCGGAATTCGATATAGATGAAGCATGCCTTCCCATAGGTGTCGCGATTCAGGCGGCTTCAGCGCTGACTTTTCTGCAATTGGACAATCAGGAACAGGGCGAGGAAGTGTCCAACTAGGAATTTCTAAAGAATGTCTTGGGAATAATTCAGGAATTGCTCAGCAATTGCTCAAGAATGGCTCAAGGATGATTCTCTGGCAAGTCCCCTTTGCAGCTGGCTGCTATCAAAGCAGAGAAAGGCGCCAGGAACGCATTATAGCGAAGAAAAAGTCCCTCTGGATGGAATTGTAGCGCCAGAGCGAATCGTCCAGAATCTATCGGCTCAAGCGCTTCGATTATGCCATCTGCGCTATGCGCTGTTATCTTGAAATCGCTCGCGGCTTTGTCCACAGCCTGATGATGGAAGCTATTGACCAAGAGTCTTTCGGTTTCGAAAAGCTCGAAAAGAATGCTATCTCTTTCGATTATTATATGATGATATAGCTCATCATGGGCTATCTGCGGGTTGTGAAGGAGAGCCGCTGGATTGCCGCGCTCGATATCCTGCAAAAGGCTTCCGCCGCGGGCGACATTCATGAGCTGACAACCTCTACAGATGCCCAGCATGGGTATTCTTGCTTCCCAAGCTCGATTGCAGAGCTCGATCTCCCATTCGTCGCGCACAGTATCGAAGGAACCAAGACCCACAAGCGGTTCCTGGCCGAAAAGCCAAGGTGCGATATCGCCTCCACCCGAAAATACTAAGCCGTCTAGTGTAGGAATGAGTGCATTTACCACATCTGGGCTCGTGGCAGAGAGGATCACGGGAATGCCGCCGGCTATTTCTATTGCTTTTAGATAGGATTCTTTGAGAGAAAAATAAGGCACCGGTTGTCGAGAGCGGTCAATAAAACTCGTAATGCCGATAAGAGGCTTTTTCATGCTGTTATTGTAGCCAATCGGGTTTGCAAGGTATAGTGCAAGCCTAAAGTGTTGGAATAACGAGAAAAGTGCCAGTAAAGTCGAGATGGAGGAAGCAATGATGGACATGCCTTTTCCGCCCAGTATTCTTATCGATGGCTCGAAATGTTACTTCGATGGTGTCGATCTAGGATACCTGGCTCATGAGTTTAGCACTCCGCTATATGTGATGTCCGAGACCATCATCCGTGAACGCTGTGAAGAGCTGCACAGCGCTTTTCTTTCCCGCTATCCGGGCACTCGAGCCTATTACGCAAGCAAAGCATTGCAGGCTCTCGATGTGCTCAAAATAATCAAAGAAGAAGGTCTTGGAGTCGATGTAGTATCGGGGGGAGAGCTCTACGCTGCATTGAAGGCAGGAATTCCTCCATCCGACATTATATTCCACGGAAATGCAAAAACCGACGAGGAGCTCCATTATGCCATTAGTTCCGGAGTGGGACGGATCGCTGTCGACAACCTCGAGGAGATCTTTAGAATCGAGCGGGAAGCAAAGAGACTCGGTAGAGATCAGCAGGTAATCTTTCGCGTTGCTCCTGGAGTAGACAGCCACACCCATCGATTCATTTCCACAGGAAGCCTCGACTCGAAGTTTGGCATTCCGCTTGAGCCTTCGGAAGCAGAGCGATATGTGAATGCGCTCGCTCTCTGTCCCCATGTCAAGTTTTTAGGCTTGCATTTCCATATTGGCTCACAGCTCATGGAAAACACCTCGCATCTGGCAGCGCTCGAAATTGTGTTGAGTTTTGCAAAAAGGCTTTCGAAGGAATTTGGACTTAAGCTGGAAGAGCTAAATTTTGGGGGAGGTTTTGGCATTCGTTATCTTCCTTATGATAGGGCGCCCGCTCTTGCGGATTTTCTTGATCCTATGATGGAGATGGTGCAAGAATGGAGCTGGAAGGAAAACCTGCCTATGCCAGTCTGCGCCATCGAGCCAGGACGATGGATTGTGGGAGAAGCGGGAATAACGCTCTATAAGGTTATCGCTGTCAAGGGGATACCTGGCGTGCGCACCTATGTCGCGGTCGACGGTGGAATGGGCGACAATATAAGGCCTGCGCTCTACAATGCTCAATATCATGCTGAGATCGTCAGCACAAGCGCTGGATGTCAGCCAATTGCAAAAGAGAAGACGCTGCGCACAGTGACGATTGCGGGTCGCTATTGTGAGTCCGGTGACATAATAGCCAAAGATGCAACATTGCCCGATCCCAACCCCGGCGATATCCTTGCCGTCTATTCGACTGGCGCCTATTGTTTTGCAATGTCGAGCAATTACAACCGAGTACCGCGACCCGCTCTAGTGATTGTAAAAAATGGAGATTATCGGCTTTCGGTGCGGCGCGAAACATACGATGATATGCTGAAAAGAGAAATTTAATGGGCCAAAATTGATGTTGACATCTTAAATGCGGTACCGCCATATTTTCTTGACCTAGAGATAATAGAGATATTTAATCTTTTGAAAATACTTGACATATTTAAGAAACGAAATTATACTTTCTCCAAGTTTAATATCATAACCGTCAATGGAGGTGGATTATGAAAAAGTTTTTGGCTTTTGTGTTTGTAGGACTGCTTGTCTGCAGCGGAGCATGGGCTGCCCAAGTAACTATCAATGCGACTGCTTCTCAGGTACTGAGTGTGGCTACAGGAAGTCCAGCTTGGAGTGTCACCCTAGATAATACAGGCACAGCTGTGACTGCTTCACCAGTAGATAACCTTACAGTGAAATCCAGTAAGCATGCATATACAGTAACTTTCAGCTCTACTGATGCTGGTAAATTGAAGATGACTTCTGGAACTGAGTCTTATTACATTCCCTATCTAATAAAAGTAGATACTACGGGATGGGGCTCTGGAGTTTCAACGAATAATCTAAGTGACTATGTTCAGTTAGATACAGGTAAGACCATCGTGTTCACTGCAAGGACTCCCGTTGCAGGTAAGATTTTCCCCATAAGCTTCAAAATTAATGAATATACCGATTATTACGAAAATGGAGATTACTCCGCAACTCTCACCATTGGCATAAGTGCTAACTGATTATCGGAGAGCACGAATGCTTTCAATTTGCAAAGTTTTT